>CAZRHW010000032.1:6057-10309 GCA_964599785.1 uncultured Bacteroides sp.
AAAAATATAAAAGATGCTAGCAATCCCTTAAGGTAGTCGCAGTATTGGGATTACTACCTTAAACTTATATTTATTAAAAACCTTTGAACTTAAGTTCCTCCATGTTATTTTAAATTAGTTACTATCTCGATCTCCTGAAATACAATTGCTTGTTTTGATAAGTCGATTTCGCGTTCCTCTTTCAAATATTTATCAAAGAAATTCAGGACTATTATATTCATAATCTTGATGACTTTTTCTCCATCAATAGATCCTAGAAGAGTTATGATTGCTGGAACAGGATAGATGGAATAATCAGAAAAATTATAGTGGCCTGCATTTCTAACAGTTAAAGAGTAACAATCCATTTCAGACCTGTTTGTGAAAATGTTACCATACCCTAAATACCTTTCACTATTAAGAAACATAGTCGGTATCTTAATCTCACTTTCTAATATTAAACCGTTTAATCCACCATCCATACTTACGCATGCCTTGATCCTATTATCCGACAGACATACTTCAAGTGATGCAAGACCACCCATAGACATTCCGAAAACTCCAAGTTCAGTCAGGTTCAGTTTATTTTTAAAAAATTTGTTTTCATTGTTTAATCCATTTAATTGATCAATGAAAAAAGAAATGTCTTCTGCCCAATACTTCGGACATTCTGTTAGACCCGTTGGTAATACTTTGTCCATATCGGCAAAAACCTGAAGACGTTCTTCGTCATTGCTGGCACTGGATAACTTTTGTAACAGTTCCAGAGCTTCAGGGTTTGCCATTTCACCCATAATTTTTTGTAACCTTTGGCTATTCATATCAATATAGATAAATCGTCCATCAGGGAATGATGAAAACTTACATTCATAATGGTGGGAAATGCTAAAAACAATATAGCCATGACTTGCCAGCTCCTCCATCAGTACTGAATTCTGGGAATAATGCTCACCCCAGCCATGAGAAAATATCAGTACCGGATATTTGTTTTCTTTTGAAGACAATGGTACATCACGGCTTGAATTTGTTTTTAGGGTTCTGTATATTTCAGGGAATTGAAGATACTTAATTGCAAATTCTGATTCGGAATTCAGTAAGTATGGCTCAAAATCCGATTTTATATCAGAAGGATACCATGCTTTTACAGTGATTTCCCTGTTTTTTTCCTGATTGTTGTCAAATAGTTCTTTTCGGTTTTGATCAACAAAACCAAGGTAGGTCACTCCGACCAAATATTCCCCTGTCGGTTTCGGTAATGTTTCTGTCTGGCTTTGACCAGTAGCAAATAAGCTGATTAGAAGTAATAAAATAAATGTGTTTTTCATTTTAATTAAATTAAATTTCTATTATCGTAAAAGTTACAGTAGAATAAAGTATTTACCAATTATATGTGGTGATTGGCAAGAAATTGTGGTAAGCTGCAGATAATTGTTGAGTTCAGAAGACTTCTTTGGGTATACAATAATCAATGACTTTGGAGAATTTTCTATCCTTAAATCAAAAGATCGATCAATTTATGCCAAAAATATGCTTGAATTTCTGATGTAACTGACGTGAAACCGGTATGATTTCATTAATATAATCAAAATGAAGTTTTAGACCCTGCGCATTCCCACTGACATTTATTACTTTATCAAGGTTTACAATATAGCTCTTATGGCATTGGTAAAAATTGGGATATTCATAAAGGTCGTCTTTGGTTTTCTTAAGTGTTGTCCGGATGATTTCTTTTATATAGTTTGCATCCTTCATGAAATGGATAATAACATAATTATCCAGCGCATGAAAATACAATATATTATTGCAATTGCATGTAAAATCATTTCTCGGGTTTTGGGCCGAGATGGTAATTAATTTATCATCCCTGTTATCAGAAAATTTGAGGTCTTTTCTTCGGTTAATTTCTTCTGCCTCCTGTAGATACTTTTTAAGCAGATAATTTTGTTTTAACAAGGTAATAAGGGAAACAGGAAGAAAGCTGACAGCCAGTGTTTCTAATTGAAACTCTATCAGTTTAATTAGAACAAAAGTCTGAGAAAAATAAATTGAATGATATATATAATTGCATAACCCGATCATTGCAATTATAATCAGAGTATTTATTATATCTTTCCCGACAGTCCAGTTTTTCTCATGATGAAAAGATCCTATTATAAACAAATGGATTATAAGATACACTGTAGTAACCAAACCATATCCACATGTAATTATAATTAAATCTTTGCCCGATAATACCTGTAATCCAAATGGCTTAAAAATAAACAGAAAGGAAAAAATAAATGCTCCGAAAGCTACCGAACCAAAAATATTCTTTAATATATAAAAGTCAAGAGGATGTGGCTTTTTTAGTGTTTCCGGGAATTTATTGAAAAATTTCATAAAACAGTCTATAAAACAGGAAAGTCGTGTTCAAAAGTTGTCACTGCTAATTGCAAACTTACCGGTAAACTGTGATTAAGCGTTCTGGCATTTACCTACTTATAAAGCTTCAATTGCAACTTTCACCTTAAAGGCTGCTGGAAGTTTTTGTCTTGTTGCTTTCCTAATTCACTGGTTTAAAGTTATCAATTTTAAACTTATACTGTGGTCTTAGATGCATTTAGCATTATAGTCCCATCCCAGATTTCTTCTGATTATTTGTGGGATTGTTTGTTATAATAAGGATAGAACAAACTGGTTTTTTTGTAAAGTAAAAGGGAAAGTAGATAGATTTAAGAGTGATCAAACCAATTATTTTGAATCAATTGAACTGCTTACGGAATTAATCATTTTTTTAAACCGAGGTAAACTGCGAAGGTTATCAAATACAGGATCAATTATTAACTTTCCAACAGACAACCAGCTTGGGACAGATAATAAGAACTCAATCTTATCTAAAGCCATATCATAGTTACCGGTAAATATATAGATTTCCATCAAATCCTGTTCTTTAGCAACACCTTGGTAGGCATCTAATTTAATAGGTTTAAGATCAACTGCTTTTTGCCCGTAGGAAATAGCTTCTTCAACATTCCCAATAAAAGCATAGCACTTTCCTAAAGTTGCATAAAACCGGTCATCATTGGTGTTCTTTTTTATTTGCTCCTTCAGGTGTATAATTGCAGAATCTGCATAGGTTTTGCAAAGAGATTTGCTGTTATTTAGATAATAAATAAATGCAAGCTCATATGTTTTGGGATGATAATTCACTTGATCAGTTTCAATTAAGGTGTCCTTACTGATGAATTCTATTAACTTATCGTATTGCCTTGTATAGTAATATACCCCATAATTATCAACTTCTCCCCCTTGAATTGTATAGTAATGAACATCATACCTGACATCTTCATCCTTCAGTCCTGATTCTTTCAGTGCAAATTTCAAATCACCAGTCTTATCCAGGAATGCACTGAAAACATCATAATTAAATTGTTTATAATCAGGTATTAATGATAACCCATTTCTTGAGCATTCAATTTGATTATCATATTGGTGTAAAAGTTGATATGTCAATGATAAATTACTTAAATAATTTGCATTAAATGGATCCAATTCGATTCCCTTTTTTGATTCACTTATTGATTCTTCCAACTTTCCTTGCCGCCTCAGATTGTAAGAAGTGTAGGCATATAAGTCTGCCATGTTAGGTGCTTCTGTCTTTAATTTGTTTAGAATTTTTAAAGATTTATCATAGTCTCGATCCAACCAATAACAGGCGACTGCTTCTGCAAATTTCATTTCAGTTAATTCGGGATTCAATTGCAATCCTTTCTTTATATTCTCCTTTCCCAATGAATCATGTCCTTGCCATCCTTCTAACTTAGCCCAGTAAAAAAATAAATGTACTTGTGCCCTTGCAGAATAAGCTATTGTAAATAAAGAATCCTCCTGAATGGCTTTTGAATACATGTCTATAGCAAGAAGAGTTTCATACCTTGACCAGTAATCATTCCCCTTCAGATAGAAATCATATGCTAACTGATTGGTGGTAGTTGGTGCATTCCAGATCAGATCGGTTTCTCTGGAGGTTAATGTTGCTTTCAACTCCCGGGCAACATTTTGAGCCACTTCGGACTGAATTGAAAAAACATTAGAAAGGTCTCTGTCATAAGTTTCAGACCATAAATGAGCATCTGTCTGTGCGTCAATTAACTGAGTCATTATTCGTACATTATTCCCAATTTTTTGTACACTACCCTCTAAAACTGCTGAAACACCTAATTCATGGGCAATTTCTTTTAAGGTTAGCTCCGTATCTTTATATCTCATTGATGATGTGCGCGAAATTACTTTC
>CAZRHW010000033.1:0-9888 GCA_964599785.1 uncultured Bacteroides sp.
ATCCGGGCAAGGATATTTTTCCTGTTAATGTTATCTCTGTCCATCACTCTTTTAATCCGTATATTTTCCGGTGCAGTAATGGCTATAATGTAATCAAGCAACTTATATGCACCCGTCTCAAAAAGTATTGCTGCTTCTTCAATAACGTAAACATTTTCCTGTTTGGACCTGCTCCATACATCAAAATCATTTCTAACCAATGGGTGAATAAGTGAATTGAGCAGGGTCAAAGCATCCGGATTACTAAAAACGATCGATGCAATTTTATCCCTGTCAGGCTTTCCTTCTTTTATTACTTCATTGCCAAAATATTCAGAAAGTCTGGTAATTATTTCAGGATCTGCAGCCATCATTTTCTTAGCCTGCACATCAGCATAATAAACAGGTATACCAAGCATCTCAAAGATCTTGCATATCAGCGTTTTACCACTTCCTATCCCGCCTGTTACTCCAACCCTGAACATTTATCTCTCAATAATATATTCGATATTTTTTGGATGATAATCTGTGATTACCGCGTATTCAGGTGCTTTTACGATATTCACACGCAACTTGTTTCCAATGTTGCTCTCTTTGTCAGCATAATCTACTACAGCCTGAAACATATGTTCATTCACTTTTCCATAATCACTTAGTCCCACTCTGTAAGTAATATTGACATTATCCGGGAACATCCTGAGGAAAAGAGAATCCGGGAAATTTAATACTTCTATTGGAATATTCAGTCCACCTTCAGTAAACTTCTCAACAGGAACTGTTACCCTAACCTGATCGGCGGAAAATTCAACTCTATGAATTGGTTGCAAAGTTAGATTGAGTTCAATATTTTTCTTGATCCCGGTTATTATTTTTGGTACTGTGCTTACATATTTGACCGAATCGACCAGAACTCCGGGCCCCAGGACAGAAACAGAGTCAGGAGTAACTACAAAATCGCCTACCTGCATATATTGTTTTTCAAATTCCAGTTTAAGATTAACAATTACATCCACTTTTCTGGAGTGCATATCTGTAAACTGAAATATCAGGGAATCCGGAGAAATGGATACTACCCTGATCTCCGATGATAACTGTTCCTGGATCTTGTCTATTGCATAATCGGTTAAAATATAAACAGTTAGAGGATCTCTGTCAGATATGGTATTCAGGGAAAATGAATTGACATCAAAAATTATCGGGATGAGTCTTGATTTTAATTTGAAACTTAACAGTGTAAACCCTCGCGATTGGACATTCAGGTCAAGGCGTTCAGGTACATCATTCACCAGGACTTTCCCTTTTGGAAACCGGATATATTTTACGGGATAAGATAAAACTGTATCATACTCCTTATTCAGGGCTGTTAAAAACCAAAAAACGATCGAAAGGAGTACAAAGAAGGAAAAGATCAGTAATCTATTATTAAGCCTGATGATCTTCCCCCTTCCACTTCTTAATATTTTTCCACGAAGAAAAAATCTTCTCCTTTTTTTACCTGGATTAATTTCCTGTTGTTCCAATTGTATACGATTTATTGTATCCAGGTTTTATCTGGTTATTTCTGGGCAGCCAGATCCGTATTATCTTTTAATACAGCGCTTTTATCTATTTTAACCAGAACCTTATCAGCAATTTCAACAGTTATAGTTGTATCTTTAACATCGGTTATTTTTCCGTATATTCCACCGGTGGTTACAACTTTATCTCCTCTTTGCAGATTTTCCCTGTATGTTTTTAATTCTTTCTGTCTTCTCATTTGCGGACGAATCATAAAGAGATAAAAAACCACAATGATCAACAGTAAAAAAACAAAAGAAGGTACAGGGCTCTGGTTAGGACCCTGCGGCATTAATAAAATAAAAGAAATAGTATTCATCACGTTTCCGGATTTAGTTAATGTATTTATTCTTAAAGAACTTCAGCTTTTATGCTTAGTATGATTGTGGCATTTTCTGCATTGGTCTGAACGGTTATTGATTTATTTTGTATACCCATTCGCCCTGAACTATCAAACACCACCTCTACTGTACCCTCTTCTCCCGGGGGAACAGGCTCCTCAATCCACCTTGGTACCGTACATCCACAACTTGCATTTGCCTCATGAATGATCAGGTTTGATCTTCCTGTATTTTTAAAAATAAAGGTTGTGCCAACCACTTCACCCTGGGTAATTTTTCCAAAATCATGAACCGTTTTAACAAATTCAATTACCGGCTTGTTTTCCGGATCATTACTAAGAAGACCACCATTCCCGGATAGTACACTGTCTTTGTTCCCTGAGCCACAAGATACAATGAAAACAATTGAAAAAAGTAAGTATCCCCTGAACATTTTAATAATTTATTGGCTATGCAAAGTAAACAGATTTTTTAGTTATACCCAAAGCTATTTATGATCATTGCCCTGTTCACCTATCAGACCTCTTCCCTGTTTAATTATTTTCTTTTCTTTTTTAAGTTTTGTAAATACATTTTCCAGGATCCCATTGATAAATTGACTGCTTTTCCTTGTACTGAAAATTTTGGAGATTTCAATAAATTCATTCATCGTAACTTTTACTGGTATTGATGTAAATTCTACTGCTTCAGTTATCGCTAATTGTATAATCAGATAATCCGTAAAAGCAATGCGTTCTAATTCCCAATTTTTTGCTGAATTACTGATCAGACTATTATTTTCCTCATGCCTGAGAATTGTTTTCCTGAGTAATTTTATAGAATAATCCAGGTCCTCTTCATCATGGAACATAGGTAAAAGTTCAGAATTCCCTCCATCTTCCCTGAATTTCTTAAATGTCCTCATGATCATTTTTATGATGAAATCAATATCATCAATCCAGTAGATATTCTGATCCTCCAGGTTTTTATAGAGATCCTCATAATTCATCACGACATCATGATAAATTTTTATAATAAATTTTTTATCATCAATGTATGAATTACCCGGATCACTCATATATGCTTTATAAAATTCAGTTTCAATCAGAAAATAATAAAGGTTTTTAATAATATCCGGATACTGGCTCCATTGTAACTTTTTCTTATTAATATAACCGGTTAATTGTTCATTCTGTCTGATCTGCCGGATGAACAAATTATCAATGAATTTCCTGTTTGGATGCAGGTCATCCCAGTCCGGAATATTTTTCATCCTGGAAAGTTCCATTCTTGATTCCGCATATTCAGAAACATCCAGGAGAAGAAGCATCAGGTAATGATATAGATCATAAGATTTATGAAGACTGTGGATAAGGTCTTTTTCTGATTGAATATATGTTTTTCCGGAAGCTTTAAAGTGAGCATACAGGATCTGGAGCACTTTTATACGAAGAAGGCGCCTGCTAAACATATTTTAAAGAACACTAATAAACATGAATACTACAAAGAAAATTAAAAAAAATATTAATTCTGTCACCGAAAGATAAAAATGTTGAAGAAAAATTAACGGCATATGGGGTACACCATCCTTACCGAATTAATGTGCCATATTCGAGTATTTTCTCAAATTATTTTCTATTTTTGAATCTCTAAACCAATTACCTAACTAAATTTTGAAATGATGGCGGAAGGAACAGAAAAAAATGAAGATGTTGTCAGGACTGAAAAAGAAGAAATATTTTCGAAAGCCGTCAGAGCCGGAAAAAGAACATACTTCTTTGATGTTAAGGCAACAAGGAGAAATGATTACTACCTGACCCTCACTGAAAGCAAAAAGCGTTTTAACAGAGATGGGAGATTTTATTTTGAGAAACACAAAATCTTTTTATACAAAGAAGATTTTGACAAATTCTCTGAAGGCCTGAGTGAAGTTATCGAATTCATAAAAAACGCAAAACCAGAGTTGATTGAAAATTTTGAAACAGGTTCTGAAGAAACCAGCAATCATGAAAGCCAGATAGAAGAGACTGTTTCTGATGAGCTTAAAGATGCTGAGAAGCCTGAAGAGGTCAAAGATAGTAATGAAGACAATTCCGATGATAGTATGGAGGAAAGTCTGACCGGTAATTTTTCTGATGTGAAATTTGAAGACCTGGAGGACACGAAAAAAGAAAGTTAAATCGTTTTTTCCTTCCGGTTTTTCATAAAATCATTGATTTCTTCTTCTGAAAGCTCTTTAACATTGGTAACAATGAAGTTCGTCCGTAAAAAGTTACCATACTTATTACATTCACCGATTGCTTCTCCTATCAGCTCTTTAACAGGAACTGTTAAGGGTATGATAATCAGTATAGTTGTATAATGATCGAAGAAATTTAGTTGTTCAATTTCAGCCTTATATTTTCGAAGAATAATTTCAAACTCATTCTTTATCACCTTTCTATGAAGTTGTGTAATTGATTTCCGGGATTTCAAAATTAATACCACAAAATAACGTAATCTGTTTCCTTTACCTCCCAGACCCGTAGAAATAAAAACCTGGTTTTCATCCAGCAGCTCACTTTCAAGGAGCATCCGGCTTTCCTGTAAAGCAAGAACAGCCCAGTATTTCAGATCAGGTTCCTTCTCGTTAAGAAATTTCTCAATTGTACGGTAAGCCGTTACATCATCAATTGAAGCAAGTTCCGCCAACCTGGTCTTCCTGACTGTTTCATCCAGCTCGTAATTGAAAATATCATCTTTATGCTGAATAATAAACTTCGCATCAAGCTTATTTTTAACCTTCTTCGAGTATTCAAAATACTCCATCTGCAAGTCAATATCTATTTTTTCTTCCAGGATATTAAGTTTCCCGGGCATTTCACCCAATATTTCCCTGATCTTATCATATATATTCCTGTTTTCCATCGACCGGGTATTACCCTGAATGTACGGTATAAAATAAAATTATGAATTTATTCAAATAAATTAATTGAAATATTCAATAATTATTGGATAAATCAAGCCATTCCGATCAGCCGGAAGAGGGAGAGGAATCTCGTTGTCTGCATTACTTTTCGGAGCAGGCTCATTCTTACAATATTCCAGTACTGGATAATTTTTTTTATTTTTAACTGAAAGTTGAATTCAGTCTTATCGTCATGACAGATATTATACTGGTCGGGCTCGGCAGCACTTTAATGATCCTGGGATTATTAGGTTGTGTCCTTCCGGTCATTCCGGGCCCTCCATTGAGTTTTATCGGATTAGTTATCCTTCATTTTACAAGGTTTGCTGATTTCAGCTACACATTTTTTTTACTCTGGGGATCAGTAGCTATTATCGTGACCATTCTCGATTATGTTGTACCAATCTGGGGCACAAAAAAATTCGGTGGATCAAAATCAGGTATGTGGGGAGCAGGAATCGGTCTTGTCCTGGGATTATTTTTTTTTCCGCCGCTTGGAATTATTATCGGGCCATTTGCCGGTGCTGTAATAGGGGAAGCGCTTACAGGAAAAGATACAAAATCCTCTTTCAGGGCAGGTCTGGGTTCATTTCTCGGTCTTCTGATGGGTATAGGAATCAAACTAGCTGCCTCAATTATGATGACATTTCACTTTATCAGAGAATTCTTTCGCTGAAATAATGTGCCGGAAAAATTTTCTTCTCTGATCTACCCCTGGTCATACCCTTTTTTCGAATGAGCCTTGGATACAACAAGGTTTCGGCCGGAAGCTACTCGTCTGTTACCTTCGTTGATGGCCAGCTCTTCCTGTTCGTCATTTTCCATCTCAATAAATCCGAATCCTTTGGAACGTCCTGTGAACTTATCGGTAATTAGTTTTATACTGACTATCTTACCGTATTCATTAAATACTTCCCTGAGATCTTCTTCCTTGAGATTATAGGGAATATTACCAACATAGATTGTCATTATGAAAATGCCGGTTAGTAATTTAATACAAGTTACTAATTTATTCTAAATAAAATTAATTAATAAAATGTAAATTTGAAATAATCGGACAATCCGGATTCAGGTAATAACCGGCTACCGGGGAATCCAGACGGTTTTAAAAATTTTAATCACCAAGTGTGGCAACCATCACAGCTTTAATCGTATGAACCCGGTTTTCAGATTGTTTAAAAACGACAGATATATCTGATTCAAACACATCATCTGTCACTTCCATGGCATCAATACCGAATTTTTTATAGACCTCCTCTCCTACTTTTGTTTCCCTGTCATGAAAAGCTGGCAGACAATGAAGGAATTTTACTTCCGGATTCTCAGTAAGCTCAATAATTTTCTTATTGATCTGATATGGTTTCAGCAGATTGATTCGTGTTGCCCACACACTTTCAGGCTCTCCCATTGATACCCATACGTCTGTATAAAGAAAATCAACACCTTTAACAGCTTTTGGCAGGTCATCAGTGATAGTAATTCGTGCCCCTGTCTTTTTAGCAATCTCCCTTGCTTTCCTAACAAGTTCCGTAGCAGGTTGCAACGTTTTTGGAGCAGCTGCCCTGAAATCCATTCCCATTTTTGCCGCTCCGATCAATAATGAATTTCCCATATTATTCCTGGCATCTCCGGAATAACAGAAGCTGATTTTATTCAAAGGCTTCGTTGAATATTCCATCATGGTCATCATATCGGCAAGGACCTGTGTCGGGTGAAATTCATCAGTTAAACCATTCCACACTGGTACACCGGCATAGTTGGCGAGAATTTCAACCAGTTCCTGACCAAATCCTCTGTATTCAATCCCATCATACATCCTCCCAAGAACCCTGGCTGTGTCTTTCATAGATTCTTTATGTCCGATTTGTGTTCCACTTGGACCAAGGTAACTGATATGACCTCCCTGGTCATAAGCTGCAACCTCAAATGCACACCGTGTACGTGTTGAAGTTTTTTCAAAGATCAGTGCAATATTTTTTCCTTTCAGTCTTTTTTCCTCAACTCCGGAATACTTTGCCCGTTTTAGTTCAAATGACAGATCAAGGAGGAATTGAATTTCTTCGGGTGTAAAATCAAGCAGTTTTAAGAAACTTCTTTTTCTAAGATCTATGGACATGATAATGGTTAATTTGATAAATGAATAACATATGTGAAATTATTTGATATTTCGGATTAATCCTCATACTCCATCGTAATTTTCGTACCGTACCTTTTATCCTTCAGCCTGGTTGCTTCTGTTATCACACTTTTTTCTCCGCCGCACTTGATAAATTGTAAGCATGCCCTTATTTTTGGGGCCATGCTTCCCTCAGCAAACTGCCCTTCATCCAAATATTTCATTGCATCCCTGTAATTGAGGAATTCAGCAATTTCCTGATCCGGTTTTTTATAATTGAGATAAACAAAATCAACATCAGTAAGGATATAAAATTCATCTGCTCCGATTCTGGCAGCCATTAAAGCAGAAGCCAGGTCCTTATCGACAACTACTTCAGCCGGCCGGACATCATTCTGTTCATCCAGATATACTGGTACCCCTCCGCCTCCTGTGGCAATAACAATCGTACCTTGTCTGGTAAGGGTCTGTATAACTCTTTCATTAATAATTCTTATTGGTGCAGGTGAGGGGACAACCCTTCTCCATCCTTTTATATCCTTGATCTCCTCTTTAAAAATCCAACCTTTTTTCTTTGCCAGTTCATCTGCCTCTTCCTTTCTGTAGATTTTCCCAATCCTTTTGACCGGTTCAAAAAAAGCCGGATCTTTATGATCCACAACAGTCATGGTAACAAGTGTGACTACTTCTTTATGAATATTATGCTTATTCAATACATTGCGCAGCATACGCTCAATCATATAACCAATCCCTCCCTGTGAATCTGCCACACATATATCAACAGGCATCTGAGGTATGTTGTATAACTGTTCTCCGGCATCACTTCGCAGAAGAATGTTGCCCACCTGCGGACCATTACCATGTGTAATCACCAGATCATAACCGGACCTGATCAGGAATATCAGATTTTCAAGTGTATCAGTTGTATTCTGTTCCTGTTGTTCAATTGTCCCTTCCTGGTTATCTCTCAGCAGGGCATTACCTCCAAAAGCTACAACCGCCAACTTTTTCATAAATTATGTTTAATCTTAATAGAAAAAAGAAATGTAAAACTATTAAATATATTGAATCCCAACAAGATAAATAATAATAATGAAATTTGTTAAACGAAAGATTGTTATATCGGCCATTGTTGTCGCAATTGTCTCAATTGTCGCACGCTTTGCTGTCGTAGTGGTAACAATTGAAATCAATGCGTCTCTTGTGACCATTGCGCCTATAACCGTTCAGTTACTTCAGGAAATTACGTTAAAAACGTTATTCCTTTAACGGCCTAATAGAATCATTATAATCAAATTATGTTGTTATCTTTACAAACATTAAGTACAATATACCGTGAGCTTCTCTTTTTTCAGATATCTTATCATATTCTTGATCATAGTTGTATCTTTTTCTTGTAAAAGGAGGCCTTCTTCATCGAAATCAGATGAAGGCATCATTGAATACCGCATCATATACCTCGAAGACAGGATTGGTAACTTCTCAACAGGCATGCTCCCCCAGACCATGGTAATGAAATTTAAAAAGAATAAACTAAAAAATACAATTGAGGGAGCTATGGGATTTTTCAGTCTTATAAACATTGCTGACCTCAATGATATGACCAATGCAACATTTTTAAAATTTGTCGAAAAAAAATATGCTTACCTGGGGCAAAAGAATGAAGAGCCCTGCTGTATAAAACAGTTCGAGGGAATGTCAATTACCTATACTGATGAAACGAAAAATATCATAGGTTTTACCGGGAAAAAGGCCATCATTGCCTTCCCCGAAATCAATCGAGAGAGTTTTACAATTTATTATACGACAGAGATCAAACTGAAAAACCCGAATATCATGAATCCGTATAAAGATATTCCCGGCGTACTACTTGAATTCCGCGCCAATTTGGGTCAGTCTGAAATTCAAATGATTGCCGAAAAGTACTATAAAGAATATCTGCCAGATAAAGAATTTCATTTCCCCAGGAACTACAAGGAGATCAGCAAGCATGAAATGGAAAAAATTATCAATGCGTTGCTGGAATAACATTATCTTTATAATAATTTTTTCTGATTCAATTATTTTTGCATGATCATCATCAGGTTATTTTAAAAGCCTATCCCAACAACCTATGCCAAAAAAAGAAGAACAAAAAAATAAAATGGCCGCTGCCGCCAGGGATGAAAGAATAAAAGCCATTCTTGGTATTTTTCTGATCCTTTTTTCCCTTTATAGTTTTGTTGTCTTCATTTCATATCTCTTTACATGGAAAATCGATCAGAGTTTCAATTGGTCAAATGTTTTTTCAGGACCTGATGTTACGGCTGAAAACTGGGGAGGCAAATTCGGAGCATGGCTTGCTAATTTATTCATTAATAAATGGTTCGGAATCGCTTCCTTAATCCTGCCCTTTATTATCCTTATCATTGGTTTCCGGCTTCTGAAAATCAGGTTACTTCCTCTTGGTAAGTTGGTCAGGTCAGGATTAATTGCTACCATTCTGTTCTCAGTCATTTTCGGTTTTATATTCAGCTACACAAAAGGATATCTGGTAATCTGACTGGGAGGTGGGCATGGATATTTCCTGAGCAGGTGGTTGATTTCTTTTCTTGGAAAAACAGGCACGGCTTTTTTACTGTTTGTATTACTATTTGCATTCATAATCTTCACTTCCAGTAAGTCGTTAGGCTGGATGAGATCTCTGTTTGTAAAACGTCCAAAAGACGACAAATACCCTGAATCAGTTTCTCCCACTGAAGAAATCGAACCGGATAAGGAATCTAAAGAAGTTACTGAGTCAAACAGACCAGATGATCTGCTGGATTTCCGGACCAGATCTGTGGATAATCGTGAAGGTTCCGACAAATCATCCGTCCAGCAGGAAAATGCCGGAAATGGTATTGAAATGACCATTGAACAAAAGAAAGATACAGACACCTACCTTGGCAAAACAGATCCGGAACGATTGGAAAATTTCGATCCTACAC
>CAZRHW010000034.1:0-9872 GCA_964599785.1 uncultured Bacteroides sp.
TAATAAACTGTAAATCAGCATTCTGCGAAAATCTGCGCAAAGATCTGCGAAAATCTACGAGAAATATTTTTTACTTTTTAAACACCCCCACAGGTGGTGAGTCCGCAACATCTTAAAACCTTTTTCTTCGATTTGAAAAAATTAACAACCCGTTCCCAACACCCAAACTCACACCCACCAGGAACCAGGAACAAAGAACCAGGAACCAGGAACAAAGAACCAGGAACCATTATATCCATTTATGATCCGATAGTTGAATTATCGGTAGGGAATAAGTAAAAATTTTTTAAGTTTGTTTTCTTATTTATTATCAAATAAAATTCACAATATGGACCAGAGAGTAATTCAATTCATGGATAAGATCAAAGAAAAAAATCCTGCTGAACCGGAATTTTACCAGGCTGTTGAGGAAGTGGCTAAATCACTCATACCTTTCATTGATGAGAATCCAAAATATAAACACGCTAAAATCCTTGAACGGATTGTTGAACCGGAAAGGATCATCATGTTCAGGATTCCATGGTTGAATGACAGGGGAGAAATTGAAATCAACAGGGGTTTCAGAATTGAAATGAATAGTGCAATCGGACCATATAAAGGCGGACTGAGGTTCCATCCCACGCTCACTCTTGGTGTTTTAAAATTTCTGGCTTTTGAACAGATCTTTAAAAATAGCCTGACCACATTGCCGATGGGGGGAGGAAAAGGAGGGGCAAACTTTGATTTCAAAGGCAGATCCGACAATGAAGTGATGCGTTTCTGCCAGAGTTTTATGACCGAACTGTGCAGATACCTGGGCCCAAACACTGATGTTCCTGCAGGTGATATAGGTGTTGGTGGAAGGGAAATCGGATTCCTGTTCGGACAATATAAACGAATCCGAAATGAATTTACCGGTGTGCTGACAGGCAAAGGTCTTGAGCTGGGAGGGAGCCTTATACGACCGGAAGCAACCGGTTATGGAGCAGTATACTTTGCGGAAGAAATGCTCAAAACACGAGGTGAATCACTCAAGGGAAAAACCGTGCTGGTCTCAGGTTCAGGAAATGTCGCCCAGTATACAATTGAAAAAATCAATGATATAGGTGGAAAAGTTGTTTCACTATCCGACTCAAATGGATCGATTTATGATCCGGATGGTATTGATGAAAAGAAACTCCGGTTTATCATAGAGCTGAAAAATATTAAACGCGGAAGGATAAGGGAATATGCTGAAAAATACGGTTGTGAATATCTCGAAGGTAAAAAACCATGGCACATTAAATGTTTTGCAGCCTTCCCGTCTGCTACAGAAAATGAGATCAGCGAGGAAAATGCAAAATTACTTTTAGCGAACGGCTGTAAGGTTGTCTGCGAAGGTGCAAATATGCCCTCTACACCGGGTGCTATCGATGCATATATCGAGGCAGGTATCCTGTACGGACCAGGTAAAGCAGCAAATGCAGGAGGAGTAGCAGTGTCAGGACTTGAAATGACTCAGAACTCCATGAGACTAACATGGCCAAGACAGGAAGTCGATAACAGACTCAGGGAAATTATGCAGAATATTCATGCCACCTGTGTAAAATATGGTACGGAAGATACCGGATTCGTTAATTATGCAAAAGGAGCAAATATTGGTGGTTTTGTTAAAGTAGCCGACGCCATGCTCGCACAGGGTGTGGTCTGATTATCATATACCAGGCATACCAACAGAGATTCGCATTATTATTCCTCCATACTTGCTATGGGTTATTGGAACATTCTACCGTAACCTGTTGTTCAACCGGAAAACCTGAGTAATTATACGAGAGATAATTTTATGCTGATCGATACGCATACTCATCTGTTTCTTGCTGAGTTCGACCAGGACCGTGATGAAACTTTATTGAGAGCTATGAATGCCGGTGTTCTCAAATGCTTTCTTCCAAACGTCGATGGTTCTACTGTACGGCCTATGCTGAATCTGGCCGATAAATACCCGGATAATTGTTTTCCCATGATCGGATTACATCCCACCTCAGTAAAAAAGAATTATATTGATGATCTGAAAATAGTAAGGGATTGGTTATTGAAAAGAAAATTCTATGCAATCGGTGAAACAGGTCTTGATCTATACTGGGATAAGTCTTTCCTGAAGGAACAACAGGAGGCCTTTATCTGTCAGATCAGATTGGCTAAAGAATTTGATCTGCCGGTTATCATCCATTCCCGTGAATCATTCAATGAGATCTTTGATATTATGGATAAAGAATATGAGCAGAACCTGACAGGAATTTTTCATAGTTTCACAGGTACACTGGAGCAGGCTGATAAAATCATAAAGTATGGATTCAAAATTGGGATCGGAGGTATTGTTACTTTTAAAAATGCAGGATTGGATCATGTGGTTGAACAAATTGATCCCCATCATATCGTTCTTGAAACCGATTCCCCTTACCTGGCACCTGTTCCCAAACGTGGTAAAAGAAATGAACCCGCTTTCCTCATTTATATCGCTGCCAGGATAGCTGAACTTCACCGGATGTCCATTGATGAAATTGCCAGTCTTACCACCCGGAATGCCCTGGATGTATACCGGATCAAAATATCAGATTAATGAAAAATCACATATCTATCCTGATAATCTATACTGGTGGAACCATTGGAATGATAACAGGACCGGATTCTGAATCCCTTGTTCCATTCAGTTTTGAAGAAATATCAAAACATATCCCTGAAATTGGGAAATTCGGATTTGATCTGTCTGCAATCACCTTTGATCCTCCGGTTGATTCCTCGAATATTGATCCGAATACCTGGATCAGAATTGCCAGGGTAATAGGAGAAAAATATGACAGTTTTGATGGTTTTATAGTACTTCATGGTACAGATACGATGGCTTATTCTGCATCTGCTTTAAGTTTTATGCTGGAAAATCTGGGAAAACCTGTGATTTTTACCGGATCACAACTTCCTATCAGCTCTTTACGGACAGATGGAAAAGAAAATCTGATCTCTTCCATGGAGATCGCTGCTGCAAAACAAAATGGAGAATCATTGGTCCCGGAAGTATGCATTTATTTTGAATTCAAACTTCTGCGCGGAAACAGAACCACCAAGATCAATGCTGAAAACTTCAATGCTTTTCATTCTCCGAATTATCCTTCACTGGCAGAATCCGGCGTTCATATACGTTACAACCGGGAAGCCATTCTGAAACCATCTTCCCTTCCATTCCGTGTGCATTCAAATCTCGATACAAATCTGGCAGTCCTGAAAATCTTTCCCGGGATAACAGAAAAAGTAGTCAGATCTGTCATTCAATCTGATGGCCTGAGAGCAATTATCCTCGAAACTTTCGGCGCAGGTAATGCACCAACAATCGATTGGTTCACAAAGGCAATCAGGTCAGCAACAGATCAGGGCATCGTAATACTTAATATCACTCAATGCAGCCAGGGAGGTGTGGAAATGGGACGTTATGAAACAGGCAGGCATCTTGCTGATGCAGGGGTTATTAGCGGACTGGATATGACCACAGAGGCTGCTGTTACAAAATTAATGTTCCTCCTGGGTCAGCAAATACCAAACAGTGAAATTAAATTACTTTTAAATAGATCTTTGAGTGGCGAAATAACTGTCTGGTAGCGTCGTATTTAACATTTTTTTTTGTAATTTGCGCCGTCCGAAAAATCCCTGTTTGTTCCTCCGGAGAGGTGGCCGAGTGGACTAAGGCGCACGCCTGGAGAGCGTGTATACCGCGTGAAACGGTATCGAGGGTTCGAATCCCTCTCTCTCCGCATACGCCTGATCTTCGGCTTTAGAAATAAATATTGTTGGAATAGAATACAAGGAAACGAGCAGAAAGGGATCATGAGCGGGTGGTGAGGTGGCCCTGCGGGAGCGAATAATCCCTCTCTCTCCGCAGATGCGCTGAACGAAAGAACAAGAATATAGTTCTGTTGAAAAAAAGATCATAAACCGAACATAAAGGGATCATGAGCGGGTGGTGAGGTGGCCCTGCGGGAGCGAATAATCCCTCTCTCTCCGCAGATGCGCTGAACTGATGGACAAAAATGATCTGTGTTGAAAGAAAAATCATAATGGAACCACGTATTTAAGTGTATGTTTTTTTTAATAATATTATTATTTTAATTTTAAGAATCATTAAATTCGCTAACTGTAAATTAACTCTAAACATCAGATCATGAAAAAATTATTTGCACTTGTTGCTGTTTTCGGGATGCTGTATATGGGAGCATCCAACTATACATATGCACAGGACCCAACTGAAGAAGATTCTACTGCCCAGGTCGATTCAACCGTCCTGGAACAGCCTGAAGCCGGTGCTATTGCCGGAGAGGAAACGGAAGCTGCACCGGTAGAAGAACAGGTCTCATTGCATAAGCAGGTGAAACAAAAATTCATTGAAGGTGGTGCTCTGTTCATGGGATTTGTGTTGCTGACATTGATATTCGGCCTTGCACTGGCTATTGAAAGGATCATTTACCTGAACCTGGCAACCACAAATACTGATAAACTGCTGAAAAAGGTTGAAGAGGCTTTGAGTTCAGGGGGAAGTGAAGCAGCTAAAGAAATCTGCCGGAATACCCGTGGCCCCGTGGCCAGTATATTTTACCAGGGACTTGACAGGATAGACGAAGGAATCGATGTCGTTGAGAAATCCGTAATATCTTATGGCAGCGTTCAAATGGGATTACTTGAAAAAGGACTCTCCTGGATCCAGCTTTTCATCGCTGTTGCCCCTATGCTCGGATTTATGGGAACCGTTATCGGTATGATCCAGGCATTCGATAGTATCCAGATTGCAGGTGACGTCTCTCCACAACTGGTCGCAGGAGGTATTAAGGTAGCCCTGATCACAACCCTGTTCGGGCTGATCGTGGCAATCGTCCTGCAATTCTTCTATAACTATATCGTCTCCAAAATAGATGGCATTGTTAACAGTATGGAAGATGCATCAATATCCCTCATCGACATTCTGATTGAACACAATCTTAAAAAGTAATGATCATGTTAATGTCTAAAATTTCAAGATACGTACTCTATGCGTTGATGGCCATCTCCGTTGTCCTGATCATGCTTTTTTTCTTCGGCGGATACGTGGAGGGTACAAAAGGTACAAATTTTGCAGAACCACTCAATACAAATATTGCCCTTATCTGGGCCTTTGTTTTGTTCCTGATTGCATTGATCACAGCGCTTGTTTTCCCGCTGGCCTTCCTGATCATGAACCCGAAACGGGCAGTAAAATTCCTGATTATCCTCGGAGTGGTGGCAGTTTTTATCTTTATCGCATACCAGCTCGGTTCCGATAAACTCCTGAATCTGATTAACTACAACGGCCCGGATAATGTGCCCAAAACACTGAAACTGGTTGATACCGGTCTGATACTTACTTACACCCTTATGATTATAGCACTGGTATCAATACTTTATAACGAAGTTTCCAAGATGTTCAAATAATGATAGAATATGTGCTCCGTGGCATACAACAAAAGCTCCGGATCACGTTTATTCATAAAAATACGAATTCATGGCAAGAAGAGAACTTTCGGAAATCAACGCAGGATCAATGGCAGATATCGCTTTCCTCCTGTTGATCTTCTTTCTTGTTGCAACAACAATGGACATTGACACGGGACTGTCACGTCTTCTTCCACCTATGCCTGAAGAGGACCAGCAGGATGACCAGAGCGAGATCAGAGAAAGAAATGTGTTCGTTGTCCTGATCAATAAAGATGATCAATTGTTTGTTGAGAAAGAAGTTGTCGATATCAGTCAGCTGAAAGAACTAACCAAGGATTTTATTATGAATCCTCAAAATAAAACGAACCTGTCGGAGAAGCGTACGGAATATGTTGATTATTTTGGAGATGTTGAAATTTCAAAGGGAGTTATTTCAGTGCGAAATGATATTGGCACTTCTTACGGTAAATATATCGCGGTACAGAATGAGCTTGCTGCAGCAGTAAATGAACTCAGGGATCAACTTTGTTTACAACAATTCGGAAGAAGATTCGACGATCTTGATCCGTTGAAACCAGCAGAAAATGATATCATTGAAGCTGTAAAGAAAGTTATTCCCATGGCCATCTCTGAAGCCGAACCTAAAAGAATCGGAGGAAAGTAAAATGTCACGATTTAAACGTAAAACAGGAAAAGGTATGCAGAAAATCAATACTGCATCCCTGCCGGATATCATCTTTATGCTTCTTTTCTTCTTTATGGTTACAACGGTGATGCGTGAAACCAACCTGAAAGTGAGAATCACTCCTCCAAATGCTACTGAAATCAAAAAACTTGAGAAAAAATCACTTGTTAGCTTTATTTATGTCGGAAAACCAATCCTTGCACTCCAGAAAGTTTATGGCACCGAGCCAAGGATCCAGTTGAACGATGTTTTTGCAACTACCGACGATATCAGGGATTTTGTCTCAAGTGAACGCGAACAGATGGATGAGCTTGAACAAAAACAGATGACTGTTTCTCTTAAAATAGATAAAGACACCAAAATGGGTGTCGTGACTGATATTAAACAGGAACTCCGGAAAGCTAGTGCATTAAAAATAAATTACTCCTCCAGGAAAAAGGTTGTGGAGTAGTAATTGTTTCCCAACAAATTTAAAAAGGCTGCTTCAGTTAATGCTATTAACCGGAACAGCCTTTTTGATTTTAAATATCACATCAGGAATATACTCGAATCATGACACTTTTTGATCATTTCTCCGGGCCAGATGCTGGCCTGTACTTCCCCTATGTGAGCCTTCCGTAAAAAATACATGCAAAGCCTCGATTGGCCGATACCTCCCCCGATAGATTCAGGAAATTCTTCATTCAAAAGCCTGCTGTGAAAATAAAGCTCCTTCCTCCCTTCAAGACCCCTTATCTTAAGCTGTCTGAGCATAGCTTCCCGGTCAACCCGTATTCCCATCGAAGAAATCTCCAGAGAAGATCCCAACACCGGGTTCCAGATAATAATATCACCATTCAAACCTTTATATTCACCCGACGTAGGCGTTGACCAATCGTCATAATCAGGGGCCCTCCCATCATGTGGTTTTCCGTCGGGCAATTCAGACCCTATCCCGATGATGAACACTGCCCCATATCTTTCTGCCACTTTATGCTCCCTTTCCTTTGGAGTCAATCCGGGATACTCATGGTATAAATCCTGTGAATGTATAAATTCAATTTTATCCGGAAGTATGGGAGTTATTTCCGGATAGTGCTCATATACAATAAACTCCGTCCTTTTCATTACTGAAAAAATGCGGCTTACTATGTGCTTCAGAAAATCTGTATTCCTGTCAGTTGGTTGTATGATCCTCTCCCAGTCCCACTGGTCAACATATATAGAATGCAGGTTGCCCAGTTCTTCATCAGGACGCAAAGCGTTCATGTCGGTATAAAGTCCGTATCCATTCGATATCCCATAATCTGCAAGCATCATCCGCTTCCATTTTGCCAGCGAATGAACCACTTCAGCAACCGCCTCATCCATATCCTTGATCCTGAATGAAACCGGACGCTCAATGCCATTCAGGTCATCATTGATCCCTGTACCCCTCAAAACAAATAGCGGAGCCGTAACCCTGGTTAACTGCAATTCGGATGCCAGCCCGGATTCAAAAAAATCCTTGATCAACTTAATACTCTGCTCTGTCTGTTTTACATCCAGATGCGATTTGTAATTCTTTGGAATGGTTAATTTCATGATTTATTAGTGTTAATGTAATTTTGAGTATTGTTTTAATTTGTAATTTATTTTGCAAATATAATATTATTTTGTAATTAATAAAGCTTTTAAATTGCTTTTTATAAACATTAATTGTATTTTAACTTACTAATTGATATTTCTGCAATAAACTTTCCGGCGTAATGTATAAAGAAACAGTAAAAAGTTACCTGTAAATTAAATGGCTTTCCCTCCTCTGTCTCCTGTTCTGATAAGGTTTTTTTAATTGAATAAATTTCCCCATCTTAACTAAAAATTATTTGGCTAAAGTTCCGTACATATCAAATAATACAAAAAAACATGAAACGAATATTGATCATAAACACTATCCTTTTCTTATCAATCAATTTAATTGCACAGGAATGGCAGATTGAAGGGACAGAGCTGAAAGCTCAAAAGATTAATGGTAATATCATCCTTTCTTTTACTGATGACAGGTATTCACTGACATTTACTGCCGATACCCTTTTTTTCCTGGAAGAACCGGGTGTTATCATAGTTAAATCAGTTGATAAATTTGGGATGATCGATCCATGGGATCTTTACTGGTTGCAGCAACCCATATTTAATTATTACAGAATGATAGATTCTTATAATTTGCTGGTCGGAAAAGATGGGAAATACGGTTTTGTCTCTTATAGTGAGGAATTTATATATTCACGGTCAACATTTTATGATACCCTTTATTTACTGACTCCCCCTGGAGAACCTGTTTATAATGATATGCAGCTCTATGTTGCAAAAAATAAAAAGAATTACGGAGTCATAAATTTGGATGGGGAATACTCCTACGAACTCCTTCCTCTCAAATATGACGAAGTACAGTTTCTGAAATCTCATTCCGATGGCATCCTTTATAAGATACGTAAAGGGAAAAAATGGGGAGCAGGAGATTGTGAAGGGCTTGAAGTGTCTCCCATGTACGATGATATAAAATACATGGCAGGTTCTTGCTCGAATAATTATTTTACCGTGGAACAAAACGGAAAACTAAGCATACATGGTTATTTTAAACACGCTTTGTATCCATTTATTTTTGATGCCATCCAGTATGTTCCTGGTAATATGTCTGACGGTTACCTGATCCTGAAATCAGAAGGTAAAATGGATGTTATTGAGTTCTGCAATTTTGAGGCACCACCCTTCCAGGGCAGGTACGACCGTGTATGGATTGAAAAAAAAGATGGCAACACTGTTATTTTTATGGAAAAAGAAGAAGAAAAAACCTCCATTATAGTAGAATAGAAGATTTTACTGTATTTACCTTCACACCCAAACCCACCAATATACCAATCAACTAATTTACTAATTCACCAATATTCCAGCATTCCAATACTCCAGTAATTTTAGGGATTTCCAGAAATTGCTATCACATAGTTCAACGTTCTGAAGTAAATAATATGATCAGTTATAGCAGGAGCCGCCATACAAATATCCCCGAGTGGATTTTCCACCAGCAGTTTATATGCTGGTCCGGCTTCAAGGACATGAACCATTCCCTCATCATCCGTAACATAGAGCTTGCCATCGGAGGCAACCGGCGATGCTGTATAACTGTTTCCGGATCCGGCTTTGTGCGACCAGATCTCCTCACCCGTCTGAGCCCGATAACAGGTTACGGATCCGTTCCAGCCACAATTATAAAGATAATCCCCATAAACCAGCATAGTCTGCATATAGGATCCGCCTCTCGGGATGCTCCATTTAACAAATTCATTGGTTGATTCTCCTTCCTTCAGTGTTATATCACCTTTCGCATTGATCTGGATAGCATATATAGGTGCTTCTTTCCCATGTGCACTGTTAAAAAAAATCAGGTCGCCTGATACAACCGGTGTCGGAATTTGAATATCACCTCCACCCGACATTCTCCAGATCTCTTCACCCGTTTTAAAGTCATAAGCTCCCCGGTGCAGATAGCCATTTACAACCACACGGCACCGGTCTCCGTCATAATAAATATTTGGCGTACACCAGCCCGGGTATTCATTCCGTTCCTTTTTCCAGATCTGCTTGCCTGTTGATGCTTCAAAAGCAGCGACAAATGAATTCTCAAGAACATCGCACTGAACAATTACCACTCCTTCATGAATAATGGGTGAACTGGCAAATTCCCATTCTGCTGATTTCATTGAAAAAAACACCGACCGGA
>CAZRHW010000035.1:0-1862 GCA_964599785.1 uncultured Bacteroides sp.
TGTTTTACCATACCTCTTACAACGATATTTCCTCCATCGAACAACCTTGTTTCCTTCCTTGTTAATTTTGACCTGAAGGCTTTGCCCTGCGTTGTTAAATACAGGATACCATTTCTATTGCAAATCCTTGTCAATTCTTTAAACCATGTATGATGCAATGTTTCCGGCAGATGGGTAAAAACGGAGATACCGGTAATAATATCAAAGTAGTTATCTTCATACGATAATGGAGGGTGCAATTTATTCAGGCTGAATTCCACCCCGGTAATATTCTCAGAACACCATTCAATTGTTTTTTTATTGTAGTCTGTTCCATAAAACCTGCATCCATTTTTTATCAGATCCGGCATATGACGAATGATTCTTCCGGGACCACAACCCCAATCGAGCATGTTTAAGTTTCTCAACTCCTTATATTTCTTAATATATCCGATTATATATCTTGAGGAGTCAAAGCCAAGATTGTAATATTTATCATAATTTATTTGAAATGATTCATACAAAAGATAATCCGGAGGCAACATAACATCCGGATTTTGTTTCCGAAACTCTCTGTTTCTTTTTCTATTCCTGATTCTTTGAAAATGATACCTGAAATAATCTATCAGATGCATTAGCATCATTTTGCGTAATATGACAGAAATATATCCTTTTCTCATGATGCATTTTATAAAGAAAATGCTCCCCTGTTATATACATAAAGCTTAAAAAACTTATTGTGCGAAGAATATCTCACAGATAAAAAATTTATATCATTCTCAGTGATATACTTTTTGATCAGAAATCCATTCTTCCTTAGCCTTAGCCTTTGCTTTTCGTTGTTCATTGTTTTTTCTTCAACAACCTTTTAAGAGCACTAACAAAACCGGTGATATCATCTTCGGTTGTATCCCATGCGCACATCCAGCGTACCTCATTCTTTTTTTCATTTCTGACATAAAAAAAGTACTCATCCTGTAATGGTTTTGTTATCTCCTCAGGAATGACTGCAAAAATCATATTTGATTCAACCGGTTGTGTTATGGTCACTTCCGGTATCTTTTTAACTTCCTTCTCCAGGATTTTAGCCATTTTATTTGCATGCTGTGCCAGGCTTAACCAGAGGTCACCGGTCAGATATCTTTCAAACTGTGCACCTATAAATCTCATTTTTGATGCCAGCTGCATACCCTGTTTTCTTAAATATTTGAAATCTTCTGAATAAACTTTATTAAAAAAAATGACTGCTTCGCCATACATCAGTCCATTTTTTGTACCTCCGAACGACAAAATATCAATTCCTGCATCTTTCGTAAATTCCCTGAAATCCTTTCCAAGATAGGCAGCTGCATTACTTATTCGTGCACCGTCCATGTGAACAAGCATATGATGTTTATGTGCATACTTTGTAAGATCTTTTATTTCCTCAGGCTGATATACAGTGCCCAGTTCAGATGTCTGCGTAATGGATAAAATCCTTGGTTGTGAATGGTGTTCAAAACCGATACCATACATTTCCTTTTCAATGTTTTGAGTCCTCAATTTTCCGTCCTCCGTCTGTAATGCTAACACCTTACATCCTGTAAATCTTTCCGGGGCTCCGCATTCATCTTCGTGTATGTGTGATGTTTCTGCACAAATAACGGAATGGTATGGCTTCGTCACAGCGTCAAGACCCAGCACATTGGCTGCTGTACCAATGAATACAAAGTAGACGTCAATTTCATCACCAAAAAATTCATAAAATTTCCTGATCCCCCGTTCGGTAAATACATCATCTCCATAAGCGATGGTGTGGCCCTGGTTAGCCTTTTCTATAGCTTTAAGTATTTCCGGATGGACTCCGGCATTGTTGTCACTGGCAAATCCTCTTTTTAACATGG
>CAZRHW010000035.1:1962-9815 GCA_964599785.1 uncultured Bacteroides sp.
AGGTTGAGTTTGGGTTTAGGGTTTTGGGCAAATTAACCACAGAGAAACACAGAGGTTTTCAGAGGGCCACAGAGAAAATAACAATTAAAATAGTTCATCATATTTTGTCCAGAGAAAATCCCCCAGTTCCCAGGCTTTTTTGACAACTTTATAACCCCATTCATTGGTGTAATTGGTAAGTAAACCGATTGTTTTATCTGGTTTATCAGGCCTGTATAGTTTCAATGCCTCTTCTTCAATCTGTTTTTGTTTCAGGAATAATTCCTGCTGCCACGGATCCCAGACATCTTCAACATCATGTCTCATATCGCCCCATCTCTGGGCAGCCAACGTGCCAAGCCGGTTAAAGGCCCACCAGGCGGATTGGTTGGTATAACCATTCGGTCTGCCCGGAGTTTTATAAGGTTCAGGAAGATCTGTAACAGAACAATATACCGGAATATATATTGATGTAGCTACATTATCCATAGCTAACCATGTTACTCCTCCAATTTCATCAGGTAACCAGTTACGGGATTGAATAATTGTTGCATACATCGTATACCACCGGGCAATGGTCCGTTCACCACGCCAGCCCCAGCCACCATTTATTTTGAAAATTTTATTCATGTCATAGGGCATGAAAGGATTGGCCAGGGGTGAAATAACTGTTTTTCCATTTTCATCAGTTATAGTAATATCTTTTATGAAGTTAAAATCAGTTCCTTCAAAATAATCCTTGAAAAAGCCGACAAGCATTTCGAGTGTTATGGGCTGATCTGGTTTAACCGAGAATGGAAAATTTTCTGCGTTTGGATCCAATCCAAGAGAGGGAGCAGCCATATCCAGCACCCTCCACTCACGGCGTCTGGAGGCAAAAGAGGTACGGCTTTCGGGTGCATAGACATAACAAAACCTGAATGGACCATGCGTTTCATCCCACCACCCATATTCCTTTGCCAACGTGAAAACATTATCTGACGCAAGGTAGTGATCAGGATCGGACAGATAAATTTCCATGATCCTGCTGGCATTTGCGTTGACTGAAATATGATCATCAGGAACCCTTTGCGCAGCCCACACCGATCCGATCTTTCCTTTACCCGGACCCAGTATTTCAACATGCCATACTTCATTTTTATCACTGATTGTAAGGCATTCCCCGAAATCGCTCCACCCATATTCAGCGGTTAATTCACCTGCCAGAAGGATTGCTTCCCTTGCAGACTTACACCGTTCAAGCATTAACTGACACAACCTCTGACAATCGATCAGTCCTGAATCGGATTGCAGTTCTTCCCTTCCTCCAAATGTTGATTCTCCAATTCCGACCTGATACTGGTTCATACACGGATAGGCTGTATTAATATATCCATAAGTGAATTCTACCTGGGGAATCTCCCCGATACGTATATGCTTATATGCCGGCATGGCCAGTGAATCAAAAGAAACCCTCTTGTACACCGGAAAAGTTTCAGTACGGCTATGTTTTTGCTCCTGTATTATATTTATCCATGATCTTGTACGATGACTATCATCTGTATGAGAAGTGATAACAGAACCGTCAACCGTGGCGAGTCTGCCAACTGTTATAGAAGTACATCCATCGGGAGTAAAATTCTCCCAATCCGGACGCTCCTGTGCATGAAGAGGTATAAAAAATTGTAAATAAAGTGCAACAATTATCAGATTTTTTGGAAAATGAGCTTTCATTTTATTAATTTTGAGTAAATTGTTTATTTCTATTTTCAATTAATCAAAAAAAATCTATCTGCTAGTTACTAATCTCTGGTTGCTAACCCATTAATTTTCAATGTTTTGCTTGAATATTAAAGGAAGGATAAACTGAATTAATCCCAAACAACCAAACACCAACATTGCAAAATTAAATTATTCCGAAAGTAACCAGCAATTAGTAATATAGAGTTTTTATGCGCTAATTTAATATTGTTTAGATTGTCATTTGCAAAACAGGACATTGAAATTGCCGAAATTAAATCACTCGGGATGAAGCAGAATGATTATATAGAATTGAAAAACAGGTTACTTCAGGAATGTCAGCAGGTTGAGAAAAAAATTGTTGACAGTGCAAAAGCAGCAATGGATGATGTTCAGCAGGCGCTTAATGAATATGGCCCCAACAAAGACCGTTATGATTCATTCCGAGACCAGCTGATCAGTAAACGCGATATGTTCTCGACACAATATCAGAAAGCACACTCTGAATTTGCTGTACTTCAAAAAGTTAACCCGAATAATATCAACAAAATTGTTGAGTTCGGTGCAGTTATTATCACTGATTCATGCCGGTTTTTTATATCAATAAGTGCAGGTAAGATTGTTATTGATGGACAGATATACTATGCTATCTCCCCTATGGTCCCTCTTTTCAAAGTTATGGAAGGCAAAAAAAAGGGTGATTCCTTTGAATTTAACGGAAAAAAACAAATTATACAGGATCTTTTCTGATTTTCCCTGTCACCATTATTAATGTAATGTCAAAAGTTAAAAGTTAACCCTGTTCACCCTGTGAAATAATTTTGGCTACAAAATTGCTTTGCATTTCACAGGGTGAAATAGTTTTGCTTGCCCTGTTAAATATTTTCGTGCCTTAAATTTCACAGGGCTTGCAAAATTGCTTCGCATTTCGCAGGGTAAAAAGAATTAATCCTTTGATATTCAATAGAAAATTTTTTTAGAACAGTTCATTTCATAGATTCAGCACATATGGATTCGCCGGCCCGGATTATGGATAGCATGTGGGAAGCCGGCAACAAAAAAACACCTCTACAAAATTGAGTTAATAACATGCTGATAATTTTATATTTAACATAAATATCTTGTAGTGAAAACCATTCATGAGAAAAAGGAAGGACGATATAACAGGGTATATCTTCAATTAAAAGAACTGTTGAAAAACAGCAAGAATGATATAGCGAGTATGGCAACTGTTGCAGCCGTCTTACATCATAAAATGGATGGATTTTTCTGGACAGGTTTTTATCTTCTTCGGGATGATGATCTGATTGTAGGTCCCTATCAGGGTCCGGTTGCATGCCAGGAATTGGAGAAGAATCATGGTGTATGCTGGGCAGCAATCAACAACAGGAAAACAATTATAGTGCCCGATGTGAATAAATTTCCAGGTCACATAGCCTGTGATCCAAGGTCAAGATCCGAAATAGCTATTCCTCTCAGAAACAAACAACAAAAAATTCTTGGCGTCCTGGATATCGATAGTAAAATTACAGGAAACTTTGATAAGACTGATGCAGGGAATCTGGAAAAAATTGTTGATCTCATTTTTTCCATTTAAATCCACAAACTCCATGGACATCACGTTTCATCAACATTACGGGACTAAATCATGAATAATCTCTGATAATTTTTCCAGGCTATAAGGTTTTGTAAGTAGTTTATCAAATCCTGAATCCCTGAAATCTTCGAAAAACAACTGTGGATTATGAGCAGTAAGTGCAACGACAGGAATCCTGTTTTTTGGAGCAGGAAAGTTTTTCCTTATATGGACAACTGTTTCAATACCATTCATTACAGGCATTTCAATATCCAGCAAAACGAGGTCAAAATCCCCGTTTTCTAGGGCTTCTATTGCTTCTCTGCCATTTTCAACCTGAGCAAAATCATAACCGAGAGACTTCAATAACTCGACAAGCAGGTAACGATTTGTAAAAATATCGTCAACAATTAGTATTCTCATTGAAATGAAAATTAACCAAACTCACTTAATGTATGCACAATATCAAAACTGGTTATTTCAACCTCCGAACCATTCAGTTCAATTATTTTGTCATTCCGGAATTCGGTAAGAGTGCGGATAAAACTTTCTTTCGTAGTTCCGGCGAGCTGAGCAAGTTCTCTCCGGGTCAAAGGAAAAGAAAATTTATGGTTATGATAAATCTCGTTTGAAAAATACAGTAAAACATCAGCTAATCTTCCCGGTAATTGTTTCTGGGTTTGATTAATAAACCGATCCAAAATATACAATCCCTCTTTGCTGATTATATGGAGAAGCTGCAAACCAAATTTACCATTTTCTAAAATAATGTTTTTAAAAATATTGATATCAATGAAACAGATATCAGTTTCTTCAACAGCTGAAGCTGAGTATTGATGTATCGGGTTACCAAGGATGGAAAGGAGGCCAATATATCCACCCTTTGAAGCCAGCATAAGAATGATCGATCTGTTGTTCCTTCCTTCTTTAATAATTTTTACCAATCCGGATGCAACTATCATAATATGAGAAGTACGGGTACCCTGCCTGAATATGATATCTTTTTTTCTAAATCTGGCAACATTACTATTATCCACTACATTCTGAAACTCCTGTTCATTCAACAGATTGTTTTGAGAAAGGTTTTCCTTAATCACTTGGTATTTAATATCATTTTTATTTTCCACTTTGCTCAAAAAATCTCGGGTAAAGATACGATAAAGGCATTTATATTGGTTATCAGATGATTTAAATCATCATAACCGGATAATTAATCTCAATAGTCCTGAAAAAATCTATTAATAAAAAAGATTATTTTTGGCCTGTCTGGTTAAAGGGTTGTTCCTCCGGACAGGTGGTTAAATAATTTTCTTATCATGGCTGCTAAAAACAAAAATATATTAATCATTGATGATTCGAACACCAACCTTATTTTGTTGGAAGCCATTTTTAAAAACAAAGGATATAACGTTGAAAAGGCTTTATCTGTCAGTGAAGCCAATCAAATAATTAATAAAGTGATTCCTGATCTGATCCTCCTTGATTTGTTAATGCCACAAACCAGCGGTTATAAATTCCTTGAAGATATAAGAAGAAACGAACGAACAAGCAACATACCTGTAATCATTGTTTCAGCATTAACAGACACTGTAAGTAAACAAAAAGTACAAAAATTGGGTATTGTAGATTATATTGAGAAGCCTGTTGACCTACAGGCTGTCATTGAACTAGTTGATAAATCGTTCATCATTTAATATCTGAAATCTGTCTGATTTAACCCGGAGAATAGAACATTCTGCCAAATTTTCCCATCAGCATCTTACCATAGTATCTTAATAATAAGTATTTTTATTCCTGGTAAATTCAATCATATGACTGAGTTGCATTCCAAAGATCAAATCATCCGGTATACTTTTTATGGAATATTATCTGGTCTGATCATCCCGTTGATTTCCCTTATCATACATATTATTGCGGGAGAGGTGAACTTTACATTTGGAGGCTATGCTGTACTCCACAGGATCATGCCAGTTCAGTATCTTCTTGATATATTACCCATTGCAGGAGGAATTGCCGGCTATTTGTTCAGCAGAGCTGTTAATAATTTCAGGCATCAGATCTTTGATATTCATCGTCATGAGTTATCAAAGGACAAAAAAATACTTGAGTATATCAATAATCTGATGGAAAACAAACTGGATTCGAAAATTCAACTGGATGAAAAAGCAATTGCCCTCGAAAAAACACTCGACAACCTCAGAATGCAACTCAAGAATAATACAGAGGAGGAAAATCGAAGAAAACAGGAAGATTATCAACGCAACTGGGTGGCTGAAGGACTGGCCCGGTTTGGTGAGATACTCCGTTACCATACTGATAATATCGAAGAATTTTCGTATAATCTGATCAGTAACCTGGTTAAATACCTGGATATTAATCAGGGGGGATTTTTCCTTCTTGAAGAACGTGAAGATCAGGGAAAATTCTTCGATATGAAGGCCAGCTATGCTTACAACAGGAAAAAGTTTGCAAACAGACAGATTGAATGGGGCGAAGGCCTTATTGGAACCTGTGCCCTTGAAAAACAAAGTAATTATCTTTCTGATATTCCTCCTACATATTTGTTGGTAACATCAGGACTGGGACAGGCCACACCGGGATACCTGCTGCTTATTCCATTGGTGAATCAGGATGAAGTATTAGGTGTCATTGAACTGGCATCATTCCGGAATCTGCAGGCTTATGAAATAAGCTTTGCGGAAAGTGTCAGCGAAAGTATCGCAATAACCCTTTCGGGTGTCAGGAGTAATCTCCGAACCAGCGAATTATTGAAAGATTCCCAGCAGCAAGCTGAAATACTCGCCCGCCAGGAGGAAAAAATGCGTCAAAGCATGGAAGAACTGAAAGAGTTTCAGGAACAGGCAGCCAAACAGGCAGAAAAATTTATCAGCTTTACAAATTCTGTGAATCATACTTTGATCCGGGCTGAATATAATACAGATGGGATACTGCTATATGCCAATACAAAATTTCTGAGCAAACTTGGTTATTTCAGCAATTCTGAAGTTGAAGGGAAGCATATCTCGATGTTTATCAACATCAAAGACATGGAATGGTTTGACAAAATTTGGGAACGACTGGCACAGGGTGGAAAACATTATGAAGGTTACATGAAACATGTTACTAAACAGGGACAGGATCTCTGGACGATGGCTACATATACATGTGTAAGGAAAGATAGTGGAGAAGTGGATAAAATCCTTTTTATTGCTATTGATACGACTGAGCAGAAAAAGCAAAGTCTCGATTATGAAGGGCAGATTGAAGCAATCAACCGTTTGAATATTAAAGCTGAATTTGCACCTGATGGTAAGTTTATTATCTGCAATGACCTTTTTCTTGATACGATGAAATATGGAAGAAAAGAACTGGATGAGATGACTGTTTTTGATTTCATCGATAAGAAAGATATTGAGAATTTTAATGAAATATGGGAAAATGTTACCAAGGGTGTACCCTACCAGGGCCAGATCAAAGGATTAACAAAATATGAAGATGAGAAATGGTTCAGGGCAGCTTATAGTGCTGTTCATGATATGTATGGTGAGGTAGCCAAAGTGATATACCTTGCTAATGAAATAACAAATGAGAAACTCATGGAGATGGAAAGCCGCAGGCAAACCGACCAACTTAAAATACAGGAAGAACAATTAAGACTCACCGGCGTTGAGATGAAGAAAAAACTGGAGCAATCAAGAACTGAACAAAAACTTGAATACGAACAGGTCGAACATGAGCGACTGAGATTGAATTCAATCATTGAAAGCATCCCGGTAATTATTCTGACAATCAACCAGTCAGGCAAAATTATTTATTTAAATCCCCGTGGTGAGAAGTTCTGGAATGTTCGCTCTCAAAAAATTATTGGTCAGGATATTAAAGTTCTGTTTCCGGACGATCCCCGAAAATATGATTCATCTCTTTCGAATTTCATAACACAGGGAAGCATCAAGGTCACTGATAAAAAGACCAGAATCATTGTACCTGATGGAAAAGGAAAACCGATCCCGGCAGAAATATTTGTTTCGATGGCTGAAGTAAAAGATGAAGTCCATTATACTGCTACCATTATTCTTTCCTGATTATTTTCTCCTGAAAAAAAGCCTGAGATTCAGATACAAAGAAATTCCCAATGCTCCTGATAAACCCAATAATGTTACAGTGTCAATAAATCCGGCGTTGAATGAAAATCCTGTTAACCGGTCGGCAAGATATTTTATATAAGAATTAGGTAAATTAGTATGGCTTAACTTTTCCAGTATCCTGAAATGCCAGTCAGTAAGCGGGCAGTACCCAAAACCATAAAAAATACCCAGAATTGTCCATGATCCGGCTGTAAGTAATATAACAGCCAGGTTCCAGAAACGGGTTCTTTTCCATATCCATCCAAACAAAATAAAAATGATCAGGCTTGTGTGAAACACTACAAAGAAAATATCTCCTGCTTTTAATAACCACATTGATTTATAAATATTGATTAAAATTAACCCGTTGTGCGATTGAAAGAGCTAAGTAATTGTATTCTAGATTTTTTTGCAGAGCCGCGCCGCGGCGCGGCTCTGCAAATTCCTCATTATCA
>CAZRHW010000036.1:0-9558 GCA_964599785.1 uncultured Bacteroides sp.
GCAAAGAAATAATTATCTTTGGAGTAAGGCAGCGTAACGGCGTTTCCTTTAACAAATATTTTCTTTTCCCATAGAGGCTGACAGGTTTCCCTCATCAGGATAAAGTAACCATCCGGTTCTTTACCCTTTCCGGGTTCATCCCAGGACAGGATTGTTGAATTGCTCAGGCCCGAAATATCGATCTCGACATTTCCAGGCTTGTCAGGTGCTGATGCGAGATTAGCCAGTGTAGCAAGATTGACACCCCCGTTTTTTCTCACATATTCATAATCGACCCCGCCGGGCAGATCACCGGTCATGATTCCATCCTGTTCACGTGGTGTCTTATGGGTCCGGTCATAATTCTCATTGAATTCAGTGATTCTTACGGCAGTGAATCCCTCATGGCAAAAAGGAGTGTGATCACCACCTCTTCCATAACGGTCGTTGCGAAAGATGAGAGTCACAGATAGTTGATCGACATACCTTTCCCCCACTTCTTTGATGTACCTGGCAAGTTGCCTGGCATTGCCATCATTTTCGCCTGAAGTAAACGATCTGATCCGTGCCATCTCTTCGGTTTCATATGCAGGGATACCTTCACTGAATACCCGTACTTTCATGTTGTCGTTTAAAAGCGTTCCACTTGAATTGCTGTTGCCGATCATATCATTATTTAATACTGCCACGATGTTCCAGTTCTCCTGCCTGGCCAGTCCGGCCATATATCTAGAACCATACAATCCTTGTTCCTCCCCCGTCAGAACTAAAAACTTAATGGTTACCGGGAACTGATGTGAGGACATGATCCTTACAAGTTCAAGAATCACTGCAACGCCTGATCCGTCATCATTGGCACCTGGCGCAAATGATGTAAAGTCTGTATTATCCTCGACACGGGAATCGAGGTGAGCACATATGATCAGTATTCTGTCATCTGCCGGATCCGTACCCTTCAAAGTGGCCACAACATTTTTAAGCTCAATCCCGACCGGTATTCTCTTATCTTCACCACCGGCTTTATAATCGATGAATTCAACAGATAATTTTCCGCCGGAGGATGGAATATATTGTTCCATTTCAGCTTTGACCCAGTTCCATGCTGCACCGATCCCTGTTTCGGGATCATCACGGGCACTCATATTGTGGCGGGTATGAAAACTGACAAGTTTGAGAATATATTTTTCTATTTTTTCTGCTGAAATTTCATCCACCATTTGTTTTATTTCCGGATCCCTGTTGATAATGGCCTGGCCATGAAGGATTCCCATATATGTCAATGCAGTCAATAGAAAAATAAAATACCTGAACATAATTTAACGTTTTAAGATGTTGTGGCATTAAAGGTATGAAATTACAGGGGAACAAAATATATGATTCCAATTTGTATAAACGGACTAATAACATTAACGGGATAAAAATCTTTATTTTTGATATGAATATTGAAGATCTTTAAATTGAATATTAAGTCTGATCATAAAACAGCCAATTTTAACACGGGCCCGGCAATATAATGCTTAAAGATGGATGTATTTAAGATTCGTTATCTCATCAACGTTTTACGAAGCAGATTCAAAACCGGGCTGTATAATTTTCAATGAACAGAAGGATTAAAAAAATCAATTATCATTACCGGCGTGATTGCAGGTTGGTTTTTTCTGATTTCAGGGAAAGATTTCTTGATAAATATTACCCGGATAATGAGGAAGCAGAACGGTTATTCAAAAAAGACCTTAAAAGGCTGGCAGCGAATTTTTCCATTCTTTTCTTTTTTCAGTATTCTTTATTCAGCAAGTACTGGTTTCACAAGAAAATTTATCAGTCAATTATTTTTTCCGGAGAAACAGATGACATAGAGGAGATCGTCCGGCGGGCTTCTCTCGACGGAACTCTTTTATATCTCCCAAATCATCAGGCACATATAGATTCGCTCGTTATATCGTGGATAGCTAATTTTCTTCGTGTTCCGCAGCCCCTGTTTTATGCATGGAATACGCTTGCCAGGAGGCGCTCGGCATATCTTATGCCTCTGGTGAATGCATGTCTGCTCGACAGGCAGGTGATGGATGAACGGTTTCGTTGTCCTGATCCCTTCCGGAACACGCGGCAGTACAGGTTTGGTTATACCATCCTTATTGAAGCCTATCTCAGGCATATGCTTGGCAGGGGAGTTGATACGCTCATATACCCGGAAGGAGGCCGTACATATAGCGGTGCCGTTGGTGAAGCAAGGATCAGGAGAATTTTTAAAGACACAAAAATAGTTCAGGAAAACATTGGAAATCAAAAGATTATATCAGTTGTGCCGCTTTCAATCACCTATTCTCTGGTTCCTGAGGCAGCACAACTGATCAGTGCTTTCCAGGATGGCCGGATCATTCCCCCATCAAGTCTTTTTCATGATCTTACAGATGCGGATAATCTTTACAGATCGTTTACCCCAAATTATATAACAAAGACTGATTTTCCTTTGATCAGAGCATATAAAGAGAAACAGATCCCGATTTTTTGTGTGATGGGTAAACCAATATCTTTAATGGATAAAAAAGTTACCTTAGATGAATGTTTTGATGTTGTTAAAAGAAACCTGAAGGTACTTCCACATTATTTTTTTGCCAGGCTTTTGTTGAACGACCCTTCAGGTGTGGCGGGGATAATAAAAGTCAATGGTATAGGAGGTTTGCTTGAAAAAGCAAAAGCTTTCCGCGACTCACTGGATCATGTCACCTTAGATGAGGCTTTCTTTCATGATGATGGATTAACTGATATCATTTCTATAGGATTGGAATTTTTTAAATATGGTGGTTATATTTCTGAGGAAGGAAATATTATAAATGGCCAGGTATTTGAGTATTATGCGAATAAAGTATAGCTGTCGGTTTTCAGTTTGAGCTTGAGTAAATAGTTAGATCACTCATACGATGACTCAAAGTCATCGTATGAGTGGCAAAACTCAATAATGAAACAAGTCATCCCGAATCAGCCTCAGGCTGATGAGGGATCTCTTTGTCTAAGTTGATCAGCTAAGATTTGGTACTTATTTCTTTTCATACTATTTTAATATCATTGAAAAAAATTACGAAAAAATGAAAATCTCACGAATCATTCATCCGGCAAGCATAATATTACTTCTCTTCCTGTTCCTTTCGGCCTGCCGGACTCAGAAGAAAAAGGTTGGGGAAAGGTTACCGAATATCATCTATATCCTTGCCGATGATCTTGGGATAGGTGATTTGAGTTGTTATGGTCAGCAGATGTTCACCATGCCTAACATTGACATGCTGGCGGAACAAGGGATCAGGTTTACGCAACACTATTCCGGGAGTACTGTTTGTGCGCCGTCCAGGTCGGTTTTGATGACAGGACAACATACGGGACATACACCTATCCGGGGCAATAAACGTATACCATTGCCTGACTCCACTGTTACAGTAGCTGAAATGTTGAAGGAGGCCGGGTATGTAACAGGGATCTTCGGCAAATGGGGACTTGGATTATTACAGGATGATGGTCCCGATGAGGGCTATCCGACGAAACAGGGATTTGATATGTTCGTGGGATATGACGACCAGGGATTGGCTCACCGGTATTATGCGGAAAATATCAGGTACAATGATTCCGTTCTCCTTCTACCGGGTAATGATCATGTAAATAAGGTAATTTATGCTCCGGACATAATACAAAAAAGAGCTCTGAAATTTATCGGGGATAATGCCGGCAGGCCATTTTTCCTTTATTATGCTACCATCATACCTCATGCTGAACTGATCGTACCGGAAGATTCTATTATCAGAAAGTTCAAAGGAAGGTTTGAAGAAGTACCATACCAGGGACAGGATTACGGTATGGAAGATTTTAACCCTGCCGGCTATTGTTCACAGATACAGCCAAAGGCAGTCTTTGCATCTATGGTAACAAGGCTCGACCTGTATGTCGGCCAGATTGTTCAGGAACTGGAAGATCATAACCTTCTGGAAAATACCATCATCATGTTTGCCAGTGATAACGGCACCCATGTGGAAGGGGGCCATGATCCGCTTTTCTTTAATTCATCCGCTGGTTTGAAAGGCCATAAACGCGACCTTTTTGAAGGAGGTATCCGGTCACCGTTCATTGTTTGCTGGCCGGGAACAATAAAACCCGGAAGGATTTCTGATCATATCTCTGCATTTGAGGATTTTATGCCAACTATTGCTGAAATAACCGGGATAACCTGTCCGGAGAATATTGACGGTATCTCATTTTTGCCTGCACTTCAGGGAAAGGGGAAGCAAATTCAGCATGAGTACCTTTACTGGGAGTTTCATGAGCAGAACGGTAAACAGGCAATCCGGAAAGGCAAATGGAAGGCGGTAAGGCTGAATGTAATGGAGGATCCGGATGGTCCTGTTTTGTTGTATAACCTGGAGGAAGATCCCTTTGAGGAGAACGATGTTTCCTCTTTGTATACGGAAATTATTCAGGAAATGGACAAACTGATGAAATCATCGAGAGTTGATAATCCGGATTTTAATTTCTAACCCTTGGAGCTCTTTAAGAGCTCCAAGGGTCCCTTAACTAACTTTTCTTAAAAACAATGGAAGAGACCCTACAATTCGTAAAATTCCTGCAATCATGCATTACCCCGGTGGCTTTGATATCGGGTGTTGGTTTATTATTGCTGACCATCACGAACCGGCTGGGCAGGACCATAGACAGAACTCGTCAACTTGCCACTGAACTGGATAAAGAGAATGTCACCAGACGTTTAAATAAAGAGAATGAAATCAAAATCCTGTATCAACGCAGCAGATACCTCCGGAATTCAATCGGGGCAATGGTCGTTAGTGTAATCTCCAGCAGCCTGATCATACCGGTCTTGTTTATCATGGTTCTGTTCGATATTGATATAAGGTTAACAGGCTATTTGTTGTTTGTTATTTCTATATTGTCAATCCTGGTTTCATCTATCTATTTTTTTATGGATGTTATACTTTCATTACAGGCGATAAAACTTGAAGCAAAGGAATATCTTGAGGATTAGGTAATATTTTTATGGGGGGAGATTTTAACTTAAAACGAATTTTTATTAATGTTTCTCGCAGATTAACGCTAATAATCCCGCAGATTTTCGCAGATAAATGTACCGATTCCCAAAGATTCTTATGTTGAGTTTTTAAAATCTGCGTTCATCTGCGAGAAGCCTTTAAAAGTTTATTAATCGATCTCAATCCATTTTTATAGTTCTGACAAATCCCCTTAAATCATTTAGAAGTAGTTCAGTCTTCCAAAATACTTTAAATTAGACTCAACAATTAATCTGCCGGGATTGTTTTGATAGAATAATCCCACTGGTCAAAATACAGGTTTCCTCCTGCCCATTCCAGCTCACCTCTCTGAAAATCGACGGTCTCACTGCGGAGGAATTTTTTTGGAGGATATAATTCCCGGCCCCAATCATCATTAATGATTAATCTGAACGGATCGATTCCCTGTGTATAGAACCATTTCACCTGGTCATCCTCCGAATCGATCATACCGAACGACTGATCCACCGGCACCCAATCCACACCTTCATAATATACTTCAGCCCAGTCATGCATATTTGTCTGAACAGGGAAGAAGTACCATCCCGACTGCCATTTTGCGGGAATGCCATTGTACCTGGCAAGGGTTATGAATAATAATGATTGCATACCACAATCGCCATGCCTGTTTTCAAGAACATATTCAGGAATGGATTTTACTGTTGAATATTCCAATGCACTGGCCCACGGAATATTTTCGTCTATCCACTGAAAGATCTTCCGGACTATCCTGACCGGATTTTCTTCCTCACCAACGATCTGTCGGGATAATGCTTTGATGTTATCGGAAAAAACGATATGGGGAGGACGCTCTTTTGTATATTCCCTGTAAACCTGACTTGTTTTATCGTAGGGCAGGATTGTTGCAGAATTGAGATCAAACCACCGGGCAGTTGTTCGTACCTTAAAAGTAACCTGGAAAACTGTTGTACTATCCCGGCGAACTGTTTTTTCCATATAGATGGTCCGCTGGGGTGCTTCAACAGGAGCAACCTGATATTGTTCTGCATTAACTGAAATCAGTGTCACTTCCGGCTGGCGTTGGTCATGTATCCTGGGATAGGGGAGCCAGCAACGGACAATTTCACCATCAGGAACTATGCCGGGTTTTAAGGTAATGGTGTACTGAACCTGAATCCGTTTTTCATCAACTGTGACATTGCGGTTTCTTTTTACCTGATCAATAATTGATTTTGCATATTTACTATAATAATTATTCAATTCATCGGTGTTTTCACCATCCATTTCAGTTTTTCTTTTTTTAGCTTCCCTATCGAGCCTGAAAAGGTTATTGTCGGCATGCCTGAAATATCTTCTTTCACCATCAATGACTCGCATCTCAAGGGACTTTTCTTTTTCCCATATTCGTAACATGCTGTCATTAAGCCCGGGGAAGTATTTGAGCAACCGGTCTTTAATATCATCCTCTGACAGGCTGAAATCTGTCCTGATGCGGTTCATGAGATCCAGCTGATCATTCATTTCCTTTGCGACACTGTCCGGAACAGATCCATTTTCCAGAAGCAGGTGGATTTGTTCCCCGGCTCTGGAGAAATTGCCTGAATCAATATTCGAAAAGATCTCCTGTTCTGAGGGATATTGTTTGCAGGAGATAATAAACGTTAGCAGGATAATGAAGAGTGCTGATTTGATTTTATGCATGATATTTAATTTTAATCTTTGAAATAACAAAAGGTTTCTCGCAGATTTCCGCAGATTTATTCGCTAATTTCCGCAAATTTTTATATAAGCAATATCTGCGTTAATCTGCGATAATATCTGCGTTCATCTGCGAGAAATAAAATTTACAGGATGAAAAATAATCCTCTTTTCAATCTAAAATCTCACCAGTTTTCATAACTCCGATTCCTGGCCTTTCCGGCAGTGTCAATTTCCCGTTTATCACCTGAACTCCATCAAAAACATCGTTGCTGATCAGGAGATTTCCGTCAAGATCTGCAAAATCGACCATGGGAGATAGCTGGGCTGCGGCAGAAACGCCACAGGATGTTTCGGTCATACATCCCAGCATTATCGTCATACTATTTGCCCTTGCAAAATTGATCATTTTCCAGGCTTCCCTTAATCCTGTACATTTCATCAGTTTGATATTCACACCCGAATAAACACCCTTCAGATCTGTCATGTCTTTTAACCTTTGTACCGCTTCATCTGCAATAACAGGAAGGGGACTGTTCTCAGTCAGCCATGCAATCTGGTCCGGATTTTCTCCGGGCATAGGTTGTTCGATAAAGACAACTCCCTGGTCTTTAAGCCAGTAAATCATATCCAGTGCTTCTTTTTTATCTTTCCATCCCTGGTTCACATCAACACACAGGGGCACATCGGTTATCTCTCTCACTGTATTGATCATTTCCCGGTCATTCCCTCCACCCAGTTTCACTTTAAGTATCCTGAATCCCATCGCTTCTTCAACCTTCTGCCTCACAACTTCGGGCGTATCAATAGCAATTGTAAAAGAGGTATTGGGTGTATGATCAGGATTCAATCCCCATAATTTATACAGGGGAACATCCAGTATTTTACCTATCAGGTCATGCAGGGCAATATCAACCGAAGCTTTTGCAGCATAATTGCCGGGAGCAAGAGTATCGATATAGGCAAGGATATCTTCTGTCAGGAAGGGATCGGAGAATCCGTCCAGGTCAACCTTTGAAAGAAAATCGCGTGCAGTTTCATGGCTCTCACCCAGGTAAGGGGGCATGGATGCTTCGCCATATCCTGTGTAACCGTCATATTCAAGTTTCGTTAGCATCACCGGAGTGGTTGTTCGTGAAGAGGAAGCCAGGGTGAAAGTATGTTTTAACTGGAGGATGTAAGGTTCAAATGATAATTTCAATTTACCGGTGAGTGTTTCTTTTTTCCCTGACTTTGTTGATGATTGGCAGGCTGCTGGTACTATCAGGCTTCCTGACAGGGCCATGGCAGAACCTTTGATAAAGGACCGGCGGGGTATTTTCATTTTGATCAGTATTATAAATATTTTGAGTTCAAAAAAAGCTTCTCGCAGATTTGCGCAAATGCACCCGCAGATTTTCGCAGAAACAATATCTGGGATTATGCAATCTGTGAAAATCTGCTTATAAATCTGCGTTAATCTGCGAGAAACAAATTAAAACAATAAAATACTGTTCTAAGATTAATTATTTATAAAAATCACTTAAAAAAACTGGTTCAATCCCCGGTTCGCCCACGCATGTTAATATCCGGCGTGCTCTGATGAATATTGAATCAAGATAGCTGTTGTAATTTTCCTTTCCTGGTACCAGGCTGTTGATTTTTACCAGGCCTGACGAATGAATGAATTCACCATTGCCAATATAGATACCTACATGTGTGACTCTCTCCTTTGTTGAATCTGTTTTATGAGTACCAAAGAATAATAGGTCTGCCGGTTCCAGGTTAGCGTAGCCATTTGATGTTTTCACAAGGTTTCCGTAGAGTACCTGTTGTGAGGCATCACGCTGGAGGATGATGCCGTTCATGAAAAATACTGTTTTGGTTAAACCACTACAATCAAGTGTTTTGGAAGAGATCCCACCCCAGAGGTAAGGCAGACCGAGAAATGGCATAGCAGTCTGCAGAATCTTTTCAGGGCTGTATGTGAAGGATTCTTTCCATTTGTTTAAAGGCAGACATTGATTTTTATTTACATAACCGGTGCGGCCATCGGGGAACTTCACTTTACAGAATCCCGGGCTTTCACCGGCAGTTTCAAGAATATTCCCAAGAATAAGATCGGAAACCGGTTGTGATTTTTCGTCGGGCAACTGGTAGCATGAGCCTGTCATCCCTGTATAAATGATCCTTTCCGAATGATTGTATTGACGTATTTCATCTTCAGTAAATAAGCTGATACCACTTTCTGTTGTCCAGCCCAGATAAGAATCCGGGGTCTGGATAAGATACCAGTTACTTTCTTTTTTAAGGACTTTTACGGGTGTGCCTAAAAGAGCCTGGGTGATCAGTTCGGCGCTATGTCCGGGAGTCGGACGGAGGTTGGCAACCGACAGGGTGATGATCCCCCATGTATGGTTTCCCAATGATTCTGAGGGTAACAGACTGACATTGAATACAACTTTTGGATAGCCGGTTTTAAAGATTGAATCAAGTTCATGAAAAGCACCGATAATGTTTGTTTCTCCTTCAACGGTCAGTTGTCCGTTTTCATTAATATGAATATCGAAAAAAGCAATCCTGCTGTCGGGAGCGTATTTATGGCGGGTCTCAGATATCAGATCATTGATATCTTTCTGCTGTATTTGATTACATCCTGTAAAAAGAAGAGCAATAACCAGCAAAAATATTTGTAACAAATATTTCATATAAAGGAATTTAGTGGATTTCAGTAAAATAAATCTGATTATGAAATATATTTAAAACGTGTCGAAAAATACGGTTAAATCCGACATGTATTTCAAATATGTCGAAATTATCGACATGATAACAGTTTCAATCAATTTTTTAATCAATATATCCATTTTTATTCTTT
>CAZRHW010000037.1:0-9518 GCA_964599785.1 uncultured Bacteroides sp.
TTATAATCAACAGCATTTCTACGTATGGAATAGTCGTTACTTAATTCCAGTTTTGAAAGATCTTTAGGAATATTAATGACCAGATCTATCATTCTGTTCCTTAGATAGTATAGTGTATTTGGTTTCTTGTCATCATCCGGCCAATGGAGCATCGTTGATTCAATATTATTAAGTTTCAGGAAATTATAAGTCCCTCTTGTCGCAAAAAGTTTGTATCCTTTATCAGCGAGCAGTTTACAACTCGGAATCAGTTCAACTTTTGACCGCATGGGGCCGGTAGAGAGCAGAATATTTTGCCGGGGGATCTGGTAACCTACGGAAAGCATCGATTTAAGGATTACTTCATAAAAACTGTCTCCGATACAACCAACTTCTCCGGTAGAGGCCATATCAACGCCAAGAACCGGATCAGCTTTTTTCAATCTCGAGAATGAAAACTGAGGTGCTTTTATTCCGATATAATCCAGGTCAAAACTCGATTTATGAGGTTTTTCAACCGGAATATCAAGCATTACTTTTGTGGCAAGGTCAATGAGATTAGTTTTTAACACTTTTGAAACAAACGGCATACTTCGTGAAGCCCTCAGGTTACATTCAATGACCTTGATGTCATTATCTTTTGCCAGGAATTGCATATTGAAGGGGCCGGAAATATTAAGCGCCTGAGCAATATCCCGGGTGATCTTTTTAATCCTCCTGACAGTTTCAAAGTATAATTTCTGGGGGGGAAATACCATCGTGGCATCACCTGAATGAACACCTGCAAATTCAACATGTTCGCTGATAGCGTAAGCAATCAGTTCACCTTTTCTGGCAACAGCATCGATCTCAATTTCCTTTGCCTGCTGGATAAATTCTGAAACAACTACCGGATATTGTTTGGATACTTTGGCTGCAAGATTCAGAAATTGTTCAAGTTCTTCATTGTTTGAGACCACGTTCATGGCTGCTCCCGACAAGACATAAGATGGTCTGATCAGGACCGGAAATCCCACATCATCCACAAACTTACGAACGTGTCCGATACTTGTTACCTCCTTCCATCTGGGCTGATCAATTTTCAGACCATCGAGAAGCAGTGAAAATTTATTGCGGTCTTCAGCATTATCAATGGATACCGGTGAAGTTCCGAGGATCTCAACATGTTGTTCAAATAATCTCATAGCCAGATTGTTCGGTATCTGTCCTCCCATGGATATAATAACCCCGAGTGGAATTTCCAGGTCAACGATATCCATAATCCTTTCAAAAGACAACTCGTCAAAATAAAGCCGGTCGCAAATATCATAATCAGTACTGACTGTTTCAGGATTATAATTGATCATGACCGAACGGTACCCCTGCTCATTCACTGTAAAAAGGGCATTCACACTACACCAGTCAAATTCCACACTGCTGCCAATCCGGTATGCCCCCGATCCAAGTACAATAACTGATTGATGATCATGGGCAAACTCAACATCATGTTCAGAACCACTGTAAGTCAGATACAGGTAATTTGTCTTTGCAGGGTATTCTGCTGCGAGTGTATCAATCTGTTTGACAAAAGGCAGAATACCGGCTTTTTTTCTGAAATCCCTGACCTCAAGACTTTTTTCAGTGATAGATTTTAATGCTGGCTTGAATACATGCCGGGCAATCTGAAAATCGGAGAATCCGAAAATTTTTGCTTTTTTCAGCACTTCAACCGGCAGATCCTCCAGGGATTGATATTTTTCAAGTTCATTTTTAAACTCAAAAATATTCCTGAGCTTAATGAGAAACCAGCGATCAATCCTGGTCAGTTCATAAATCCTGTCGACTGAAAGACCTTCTTCGAAAGCTTGTTCGATAACAAGTAATCTGGTATCTGTCGGTTCAGCAAGTTCATGCTCTACATTGTCAAAGATAAGATCACGGTTGCCTGTAAAACCATGCATTCCCTGTCCGATCATCCTGATCCCTTTTTGAACTGCCTCTTCAAAAGTCCTTCCAATGGCCATTACCTCCCCTACGCTCTTCATACTGCTGTCAATAAGTCTGGATACACCTATAAATTTATTCAGATCCCAACGGGGCATCTTACAGACGATATAATCAAGGGCCGGTTCAAAAAATGCCGGTGTGGTTTGAGTAACCGAATTCTTCAGTTCATGAAGACCGTATCCCAGAGCCAGTTTTGCTGCAACAAAAGCCAGGGGATAACCGGTAGCTTTTGATGCCAGGGCACTGGAACGGGAAAGCCTTGCATTAACTTCGATAACCCGGTAATCCTCAGAATCAGGATCAAGGGTAAACTGGATGTTGCATTCGCCTATAATACCAATATGCCTGATAATGGCAATAGAAAGTTCTCTTAGTTTATGGTATTCATTGTTTGTGAGGGTCTGTGATGGAGCAACAACAATACTCTCACCGGTATGAATACCCAGTGGATCAAAATTCTCCATGTTGCAGACCGTGATACAGTTATTGTACCGGTCACGAACAACCTCATATTCAACTTCCTTCCATCCTTTTAAAGATTCCTCGATAAGGATCTGAGGAGCATAGGAAAATGCTTTTGACGCTTCATATCTAAGCTCGTCTTCATTTTTACATATACCACTGCCCTGTCCACCCAGCGTATAGGCAGCTCTGATAATAACCGGGAATCCAAGTATCCTGGCTGCTTTTATTGCTTCATTCACCGTGTTAACAGCCTGACTCTTGGGAGTGGATACCATTATTTCATTCAGTTTCCTTACGAAATTTTCTCTATCCTCCGTATCCATAATCGCCTGGATTGGAGTTCCCAGTACCTTCACCCTGTTTTTTTTAAGAATATCTTGTTTATATAATTCAATCCCACAATTCAGGGCAGTCTGTCCTCCGAAAGAAAGTAAAATCCCATCAGGTTTTTCTTTTTCAATTACTTTCTCAACAAAATGGGGTGTTACCGGAAGGAAATAAACCTTATCTGCTATTTTTTCAGAGGTTTGAACCGTCGCAATATTTGGATTGATGAGGATAGTACTGACGCTTTCCTCCCGGAGAGCCTTCAAAGCCTGTGAACCTGAATAATCAAATTCACCGGCTTCCCCAATCTTCAGGGCACCGGAACCCAAAATAATAACCTTGCCGACCGATTCCTTCATAATTCAAAATAAATGTTTTACAATGATTAAAATTAACGTCAGGGGAAAATTCTGTTTTCCAGCCAGAAAGACTGTTTCTGAAGATGAAAATATGGTTGATCCCGGAATGAAGCACGATGCCAAAATTACAACTTTTGACGAAAATGTGCTATTAAATTAAAAAAATGTATATTTTTGCAATTAGATTGCATAAATATACAATATGAAGCCCTCATCATTGGTGAATTTAATTTTCGCCGTGCACAGACAAAAGGGTATGAAAATATCAGATGGCACTGATCTGGCAAATGAGGATTCGCCGGCCCGGATTGTGGACAGCATGTGGGAGGCCGGCAACAAAAAATCATCATGTCTGGTTAATGTATATAATGTGCTGATAACATCCTGTTTAACTTAAATATTTTCGAATGAAAACAAAAGCCCAAAGGATACTGGCTATTAGAAATATTTTGGAAAAACAACGCATCTCGAGTCAGGAAGAATTACTGGATCAGTTAAAAAAGAAAGGATTCCATCTTACTCAGGCAACTTTATCGCGTGATCTGAAATTCATTCGTGCAGGCAGGATTCCTGATCCTGAAAAAGGATATGTATATTTTATACCATCCGCCAGGATTGAACAGGAAAACATGCTGGCAAAAGAAAATTTTCCTGTTAACGGATTTCTCTCAATTGACTTTGCATGGCACTTTGGAGTTTTAAAAACAATGCCGGGATATGCCAGCAGTATCGCATCTGCTATTGACAAGATGGGAAGTTATCATATTCTTGGTACCATTGCCGGAGATGATACGATATTGGTGATCCCGAGAGAAGGCATATCACCAAATGATGTCCTGAATGAATTGGCCGGATTGATTCCGGAATTGGCAGTAACTGTTTAAATTTTGAATCATGGAAAACATTAAAGTAAGGATTGCAGGACCGGAATATATGAAGTATGTCCCGGAAATTGAGGAAGCAATCATACAGGCTTCAAAGATCAAAGGTACAGGTATAGCAAAACGAACAAAAGAATATCTCAGCAATAAAATTCTTGAAGGAAAAGCTGTAGTTGCAGTGACTCAAGGAGGGGAGTTCGCAGGTTTCTGCTATATTGAATCCTGGGGACATATGAAATTTGTTGCCAATTCAGGGCTTATTGTTAAAGAAAAATTCAGGGGAAATGGTTTGGCAATGAAAATAAAAGATGAAGCATTTAAACTATCCAGGAAGTTATTCCCGGAAGCAAAAATGTTTGGATTGACGACCAGCCTTGCCGTCATGAAAATAAATTCAGCCCTGGGCTACAAACCTGTCACATTTTCAGAATTAACAGATGATGAGGAGTTCTGGAAGGGATGCCAGAGTTGTTCATATTATGATGTTTTATTTCGTACAAACAGGATGCATTGTTTGTGTACAGGCATGTTGTATGATCCTGAAAAGGAGGAAAGGGGAAGGCTGGGAAAAATCAAAATGAAAAGAAACGGGGCAAGAACAAGAAAACCGCGTAAGGACTTACTGCAATACCTGCATCCGAAAAAGAAGAAAAAGATTGGAATATAAAAGATGTTAAGGTTCAAAAAATTAATATATAGTTATGACACATCCTTATGTTCACATGGCGGATAAAGGGGATCAGACAGGACGGAATTCCAACAATACACTTCAAAATTAAAATGAATAAAAAATGAAAGATAAAGTTGCAGTGGCTTTCAGCGGAGGACTGGATACTTCTTTTTGTGTCACTTACCTTATTCGGGAGAAAAAACTGGAAGTTCATAGTGTTTTTGTCGATACGGGAGGCTTCAGCGAAAAACAAATCAAACAAATTGAAGAGCGGGCGTATTCACTTGGAGTTGTTCATCATGAAACAGTTGATGTCAGTAATGTTTACTACGAGAAATGTATCAGGTATCTGATATTTGGCAATATGCTGCGTAACAAATCCTACCCGATGTCTGTAAGCTCTGAAAGGACATTCCAGGCACTGGCAGTTCTCGAGTATGCAAGAATAAATAATATCATTACCCTTTGTCATGGCAGTACCGGTGCAGGAAACGACCAGGTAAGATTTGATATGATCTTTTATATTCTGGCCCCGGAAATGACAGTCCTGGCACCAGTCAGAGATCTGGGAATCTCGCGTGAAGATGAAAAGAAGTATCTGGAAAAGTCCGGAGCCAATATAACATTTCCTGATTATGAGTACAGTATCAATCAGGGACTGTGGGGGACATCTGTTGGAGGACGGGAAACACTTACTTCTCATCTGGGCATTCCTGATCATGCCTATCCCGGTCAACTTGAAATCAAGGATGAGTTGAAGATTGAAATTGAATTCCTGAAGGGAGAAGTGGCAGGAGGGATTGAGACTATCAAAAACCTTCAGAAGATCGGTTCAGCTTATGCCATTGGCAGAGGAATCCATGTAGGTGAGACCATTATTGGTATTAAGGGGAGAGTCGGATTTGAGGCACCGGCTCCTGCGATGATCATACAAGCTCATCAGGCACTCGAAAAACATGTCCTGAGCAAATGGCAAATTTACTGGAAAGATCAGCTTTCAGAGTGGTATGGGATGATGCTTCACGAAGGTCATTATCTCGACCCGGTTATGAGAAATATTGAATCCTTTCTGGATCAGAGCCAGGAAACTGTGACCGGTAAAGTGTTTTTGAAATTGAGGCCGTATTCCTTTACCGTGGAAGGAATATCTTCTGATTATGATCTGATGAAAGCATCCAAAGCACGGTATGGTGAAATGACCATGGGATGGACAGGTGAAGATGTGAAGGGATTTACTAAGATTCTGAGTAATCCGATGAAGATTTATTATTCTGTCAACAAGAAGTCAGATATCTCAGATAAAAATTCGGTGAAATGAATAAGATAGCAATACTAGGTGGTGGTAATATCGGCAGAGCAATCGCACTGGCATTGCTTCAGTCCGGCAAAAAGAATCCGGGTGATATCTACATTACCCGCCGTAATCCCGCCATGTTAGATGACCTGAAAAACACCGGATTACATACAGGTTTTGATAATGCCGAAGCAGTTGAAAAAAGTGATGTTATCATTCTCGCCGTCAGGCCAAAACAACTACCCGAACTGGTAAATGAAATAAAAGGATCTGTGAACCCGGATAAACATATACTGGGATCAGTCATTACGGCTTTTTCCATTAGTGAAATTGAACATGAATTTGGATATCCGCTTCAACTGGTCAGGATCATGCCCAATACAGCTATCGCAATTGGTGAGTCGATGACATGTCTGGCAGGGAAGCCCGGTAAACCGGAGGCTTTAGATATCATTAAAAAAATTTTTGATCCGCTTGGAACAACCCTGCTGATTAATGAGGAATTAATGTCGGCAGCGACAATCCTGGGAGCCTGCGGCATTGCTTTTTTCCTGAGGACTATACGGGCTGCTACACAGGGAGGGATACAGGTAGGATTCCACGCTGAGGATGCCCAGTTAATTGCGGCTCAGACTGCCAGGGGAGCAGCATCTTTATTGTTATTAACAAATCATCACCCGGAAGGAGAAATTGATAAGGTTACCACACCGAGAGGATGCACAATAGCAGGATTAAATGAAATGGAACACAACGGATTGAGCTCGGCAATAATTAAAGGAATTGTAAAATCTTATGACGAAATAAACCATTTAAAATAATTGCAGGCGTGGACGCGAAGGAAATAAAAATGTTTGCTGTCAATGTATTAAAAGAACTGATCAGGATCCCCTCTTTCAGCAGGGAAGAGAGAAAAGCAGCTGATTTTTTCGAGGCATTGCTGAAGGACCAGGGATGGACTGTTCAAAGAAAAAATAATAATATCTGGACCAGGAAAATATTTGATGACCAATTGCCGACTTTGCTTCTAAATTCCCACCTTGATACTGTAAAACCAGGGGACTCCTGGACATATGATCCATTTGAGCCTGTCGATGAAAATGGCAAAATATATGGATTGGGAAGTAATGATGCGGGAGCATCATTGGTCACCCTGCTGGCGGTTTTCATTTTGCTCTCGGAACAAAAGGAATGCCCATATAATATCATCTATGCGGCAACTGCCGAGGAAGAGATTTCCGGGCAAAACGGGGTCGAATCAATTCTTGGGGATCTTGGAAAAGTTGATCTCGGCATTGTTGGTGAACCAACAGGAATGAACCTGGCTATAGCAGAGAAAGGCTTGCTGGTTTTGGATTGCCTGGCTCATGGAAAACGGTCCCATGCCGCTGTGAATGATGGTATAAATGCAATTTATCAGGCAATGCTTGATATCGAATGGATCAGGAATTACAGTTTTATAAAAAAATCCGGATTGCTTGGCGAAGTGACCATGCAGGTGACACAAATATCGGGGGGAGAATCTCATAATATCGTACCTGACCAATGTTCATTTGTTATTGATGTGAGAACAAATGACTGTTACACCAACAAAGAAATTTTTGAAATAGTATGCCAGAATCTTTCCAGTGATTCAAAATACAGGTCGTTGAGACTGAATCCCTCCGGTATTTCACCTCATCATCCTGTGGTAAAAAAAGCGGAGGAACTCGGGATTAAATGTGTTGGATCATCAACACTTTCCGATCAGGCCCTGATGACCTTCCCGACAGTTAAAATCGGCCCGGGAGATTCGGCAAGGTCACATACTGCCGATGAGTATATCATGGCAAGTGAGATCACCGACGGTATTGATATATTCATGCGGTTACTGAATAATCTGAAACTCATATGAAACCCTCATCATTGACAGCTTGAACAATCAAGTCGAAAAGACAAAAGGCAATGAAAATATTGCTTAACATTGATTTAGTGCATGAGGATTCGCCGATCCGGATTGTGGGTGGCATGTGAGGGACCGGCAATAAAAAAATACCATTACAAAATTGGGTTAATAACATGCTGATAATTTTATACTTAACATAATTGTTATCGAATGAAACTCTGGGATAAAGGTAGCCCCCTGGATAAAATAATTGAAGATTTTACTACCGGGAAAGATAAGGAATCAGATCTTATCCTTGCAGGATATGATGTGATTGCATCCATCGCTCATGCTGTGATGCTTGAATCAACAGGTCTTTTATCCCCTGCTGAATCAAAAGCTCTTGTAAAGGCATTGAAGAAAATCTATGAACAAATAAAAACAGGGGATTTCAGTATCAGTGAAGATGTGGAGGATATCCACAGTGAAGTTGAGAAACAATTAACCGAAATGCTCGGTGACACAGGTAAAAAGATCCATGCCGGCCGGTCGAGAAATGACCAGGTACTTACTGATATCCAACTGTTTATCAGAGATAAGATCAGGGAACTTACAATAACCACTGAAAGTTTTTCAGATAAACTCCTCCTTTTAAGTGAACGTTACAAGGCTTTTATCCTGCCGGGCTATACTCATTTTCAGGCAGCCATGCCTTCTTCATTCGGATTATGGTTTGGAAGTTTTGCTGAAACACTTTCAGATGACCTTCTGATTTTGTATGCTGCTTACCGTGTAATCAACCAGAATCCACTTGGATCGGGTGCAGGATTCGGCTCATCTTTCCCTATTAACAGGCAATTAACCACGGAATTACTTGGTTTTGACAACCTTCGTTATAACTCCATGCATGCCATGAATGCAAGGGGTAAAAACGAATTGATCACAGCCCAGGCATTGTCTTCTATGGCCGCCACGATTGGTAAATATGCAGGTGATATCTGTCTGTATGCAAGTGGTAATTTTAACTTCATCACCCTTCCTGAAAAATTTACAACAGGATCGAGTATGATGCCGCATAAGAAAAATCCTGATGTCTTTGAGCTGATTCGTGCCACATGTTCTGCAATACAGGCTCTTCCGGGTGAGATCAGCCTGATATCAAATAATCTCCCTTCGGGTTATCATCGTGATTACCAGGTTATAAAAGAACATTTTCTGCCGGCTTTTGATAAACTCATTAACTGCCTTCTTGTCATGGATTATGTATTTCCGCAGCTCATCGTTAACAAGGTTGATCCGGCGGATGAAAAATATAAATATATCTTCAGTGTTGAAAATGTAAACAAACTGGTTATGGATGGCCTCCCTTTCAGGGAAGCATACAGGAAAGTAGCTGAAGATATACGAGATGGGCATTACACCCCGTCGGATCATATAAGTTATTCTCATGAGGGCAGTATCGGAAATTTATGTAATGATAAAATATCCGAAAAAATAAAACAAAGAATACAGATGTTTGAATTTAATAAATGGCAGAAGGCAATAGAAAAATTATTGAGGTGAGTCCGCGAAAATCATTATAGATGGATGTGTTAATGAAATTGTGAAGTACAAACCGGCAGGCAGATGCGATAAGCCTTATAATAGATTATAATCAAATGAACGTCAGGGAAAAGCTGAAATATCAGAAACGGAT
>CAZRHW010000038.1:0-9414 GCA_964599785.1 uncultured Bacteroides sp.
ACCCTGCTGCGATAAGCTGATGGGTTGGTGGTGTTTCACCGGATACAGGCATCTGAAAACCGTAAGGAGTGACACCTTGTGGTCTGACAAACGGATCATAGGCCGGGTATTTATTCAGTATTTCACTGATTACCGGGTCTTTTGAAAGTAACATTCTTACCGCTTCATTCAATTTTTCAAAATCCTCACGATTCGGCTGAGCGGGTGCGGGAAGAAACGCAGGGCCGAACATCATGAGTACCGGTACCGGACCGCCTGCCCTTTCAGGAGTCACTACCACCATTGAAATATTTACATCAATAAGTGGATATTCCGAATTATCCACATGTCCAATAACTTTCCTGGCAATAACAGGAGTCCAGCCTATAAATTCACGTTCGGAAATCACCACCTCCCATGTAACATCAGGAATGTTTTCCGGCAGGCGGCCATAAACTTCCCTTTCAAAGGCTTCGGCTATTTCCGGTCTTCTTTGCTTCCACCACATTTCAGGTGATGTAACCTTCTGTCCTTCTCCTGTGGTGAGTACATCGGGTAAATCAGGATAAGGGTTGGCTTGCGACTCGTCGTAATTGGCATGATTGGGCGCAGATGCATTGCCACTTGGTCCGGGCCTGAGTTTGGTAATGCCCAGTTGGTCCATCATATTCTGATGATCCTGTTCGGCGGTCAGGCAGGCAGGAGGAGGATATTTATCCGGCTTTGGAATTTGATTTTGTTGAGCAAAAGATGACAAACAGCTAAACATCAGCAAAAAGAAAGAGATATTCTTCATCTTCTTCAGTTTTTGATTATATGCCTTTCTTAAATCAGCAAAGCAAAGGCCATACTGGTTGAAAAAGAACTTCATCAGAAGTATTCTATTTGTAAAACTACAATTTGGTAATGCGGCTATGAGTATTGCGTACTAAAAATAACAATAATTCACACGCTGAACAATGATTTCTTATCTGGGAATTACGTGCCACTGGTGGACGAAAATCTACAGTATACCATTGGTAAAAGGATCAATTCGCCCGGACATCATATCAGGACCAATTTATCGTGGGAAAAATTTGTAAAATGATTTACAATTTGTAAATTGCAAAATGTAAATAACAAATTATAAAATGATAAATAAACCCCAAACTCCTTTTCCTGCGACCGGGTATTTTGGACCGGAATATTTTTGTGATCGTGAAGAAGAGCTGGATAAGCTGATCAGGAATATACAGGGTGGTAACTCAACTACACTGATTGCGTTGAGAAGATTAGGAAAAACTGCACTTATCAGGCATCTTTATTATCATCTGCGATCACAGTATAACACGATATATATGGATATATTACCCACTGAATCACTCAGTGATCTGTTGAATAAGATTTATACGGCGATTGTTTCCGAATATACTGAAAAAAGCACAATAGGAAAAAAGGTATGGCAAATGATCAGGTCGCTTCGCGCGGTAATAAGCTATGATGCTTTAAATGGAGCACCTCTGATAAGTATAAAAACCACTGCTGATGAAAGCAAAAAGACAATTGCAGAATTATTCTCCATCCTCGAAGAACAATCGAAACCTGTAGTCATTGCCATTGATGAATTTCAGCAGATCATTGAATATCCTGAAAAACAAACGGATGCATGGTTACGATCCATGGTGCAGCAGTTATGCAATGTTAGCTTTATTTTCTCGGGGAGTCATCAGCACATGATGACAGATTTATTCGCAAATCCTGAACGTCCTTTTTTCAGGAGCACACAATTTATGAAAATTGGAAAACTCAGGGAAGAAACATACCGGAATTTCATTCTAAACAAATTCAGTGAGCATTCCAAATCCATTTCTGAAGAAACCGTTACTGAAATGTTGAAATGGTCTGATCTTCACACGTATTATGTTCAGTTACTGTGTAACAGGGTTTTTCTTTCTACCGGTAAACACATCACGACTGAAAGCTGGAAAGAGGAAGCAGATAAAATTCTGAAGGAGCAGGAGTTTGTTTTTTTCGGATACAGGGAGATGCTTACAAAACCCCAGTGGGAGCTTTTAAAAGCGATTGCCATGGAGGGTAAAGTATATCAACCCACCTCATCTGATTTCATAGCCAGATATTCCCTTGGAAATCCTGCTACTGTTCTTCGTTCTTTGAAATCCCTGCTAAGAATGGAACTGATTTTCCGTGAAAACGACACTGATGGTAATTCTTATTATGGTATTTATGATGTGTTATTCGGGAGGTGGATGTGCAGGTGAATTTTTCTATGATCTTTGGAAGAAGAATGTAGTCAATTAAACTCATTCCGAACACCCATAACAAGAAACATGATAGCTACCGTACTGAGAGGTATCGATACTCAATGAAACCGGATCCAGTCTATTTCAACAGGATTGTTATCTTTCAGTACTACGACCAGGTTGTGAATTCCTGGTGGGAATTCCAGTACAGGTGAATCAACCGTTTTCCAATCAGTACCTCCAGGTATTTTTACTTCGGAAAGTAAAGGTCCATCTGCATTATCCAAATGTATTTGCAGCGTGCTTCCCGTTTGTGACAAAACTTTTACCTGGACCGATTTAAGTTTTTCGATTCCGAAATCGACAGCGTTGTAGCGGATCCATGCATTCCTGTTATCGAGTATTGTCTTCCAGCCTTTGCATGTATTGAGTGTATCAAGAAAAGCAATTGCTACCCCGGTACCGCTTTTAAGACTGTACCTGTCTATTTCAATTTTTTGCGAGGCAGGTGTTACGCCTGCACCGCGCAAAGTAGGGATCACTTTCCGGATAGTGCCGTCTTCGTTAAAGAAGAGGCTGTCAATCCGGACCGACCTGTTCTTGTCAAATTGCGGCGACAGGTCGTTATGATGATAAAACAGGTACCATTGATTGTTGAACCCGATAAAAGACTGGTGGTTGGTCCAGCAACCTGTGGGCGATTCATCCATAATTACTCCCGCGAACTTAAAAGGCCCCATGGGGTTATCACCAATCGCGTATTCGAGTCTTTCGGTTTTATTTTGCACATGGGGATATGTCATATAATAAATACCGTTACGTTCGAACAGGTATGGACCTTCTTTCAATCCTTTCTCAGGCATTTCCTTAACCACCTGTGGTTCGGAATCAAGTTCCAGCATGTTTTCTTTCAGCCTGGCCACATATATTTCCCCCATTGCCCAGTATAAATAAGCCTGCCCGTCTTTATCGATAAACGGATTGGGATCGATGCCGTGAACATTTTTGATTGGCCCGGGCTGTGGGACAAACGGGCCGTAGGGCTTATCCGAAACAGCAACTCCAATAGAAAAACCCCTGCCGAGACTGGTATCTTTGGGATTTGAAGGAAAATAAAAATAATACTTTCCATTTTTAACAATACAATCAGGTGCCCACATGCTGTATGAGGTTGAATCGACCCAGCCGACTTTATTCTGACTTACAATAACACCATGGTCGGTCCAATCGGTAAGGTTTGAAGATGAGAATACATGAAAGTCTTCCATACAAAACCACCCGATACGCCCCCGGTTTTTATTACTGAGAATATCATGAGAAGGATATACATACACCCTGCCATCGAAAACCCTTGCTGACGGATCGGCTGTAAACTGATCGGTAATGATGGGATTCTGGGCAAGTATACCGTTGCTGTAAGAAAACATTACTGAACTTATGATGAAAAGAAATAATCCGTATTTTTTCATTTTTCCTGATTTAGATTTCATTTATTGTTTTGATCAATTCCGGTTCCTTAACTCAACAAAATCTCCCGGTCAGGATTGATAGCCGATGACTAAGTTAGATTTTTCCCTTCAAATAATGCATCAAATTCCGATGGAGATTAAATTTCATTTTCCACTTGTGTATGGCACACTGCCGAAGGAAATCAAGTTGGGGAATTCATCCCGACGGAATTATTCAGGAATGGATGACAGGATTTTCTGTTCTTCCTGGCTAAGGTCCCTGATCTGGCTTATTTCCTTTAATATGGCAGACGTGGTTTGGATATCCCGGGAAAAACCTTCACGATCTCCCAATTTGCTATTTATTCTTGCCCTGGCATAATAACATCTATATTCTTTCGGATAGAATGCTATAACCTGGTTCATGTCCTCCAGTGCCTTTTGCAGGTTGCCCGTTTGCTCGTATGCCAGGCTTCTGTCATAAAGATATTTCTTCCTTTCGGGGAAATTGTCAATGATCTTCGTATATGAAGCTATCGCATTCTGCCATTGCTTCTGAGCAACGTAATACTGCCCGAGTTCCCATAATATAGTATAAACTGGCGGCCAGGTTTTCATATAGTTCTCATACTCCCTTTGTGCGCCTTTAAGATCACCCATTTCTTCCATTATTTCAGCGCGGGAAAGCAACAAGGGAGCGTTCTGAGGATTGTTCCTGATATCTTCACTGATCAGTGCAATGGCTTGATCCTGATCTCTCTTTTCCATTTCAGGCATGGAAGCAATCCAGTAGTATTTACTGCGGGCCCGGTAAGTTTGATAATTCTCAGGCTCAGCCATTACAGCCCTGTCAAAATCCGCCTCGGCAGCCGGAAAGTCTTTTTTATTTAACATCAGGTTTCCACGGGAAATATATAAATCAGCCATATCCTGATCTCCGTCAATCAATCCATCCATTATTTCAATGGCTCGTTCCGGATCATTGTTCTTATTATATAGAACAGCCAGATGCGTCTGATGCGTAATATTGGGATTCAACTTCATTATCTTCCTGATATACTCTATTGCCATATCAAACTGTCCTGTCTCTTCATAGATGGTTGCCATCAGTTGATATCCCTCACAGTCATTCGAATTTAACTTCAAGACATGTATGGCATCCTGAAAAGCACCATTGAAATCTGTTTCCTTAAATCGCAGGTGGCCACGTTTAAGGTACAATGACTTGTCCCCCGGATTTTGCCGGATCATTCTGTCTGCCAGGGCCCCGGCAATTTTCCGGTCGCGCAGGTCATCTGTTGCCCCGTCATTCCCTAATATCAATCTTATGCTTATTCTTTCGATATAAGCATCGAGGTAGGTACTGTCCGCCTCGAGCGCAGCTTCAACATATTTCAAAGCGTCCAAATATTTCTTTTCATACTTTCTGGTTCCAGCCAGTCGTGTGAAATACATGGCATGGTTAGAAAATTCATCCACCATTTTGTTTAAGACAGAAACATTGGCAGGTATGAATTCAGGTATGTTGGCAGCCCTGGATTCAAAGGCAAGGTTTTCAAGAAAAACAGGAGGGGAATCATTCCCGTTCTTATCGATATGAGTAAGATACAACTGGGTATATGGACCCCTCTCCTTGGAAGAGAAAACCAGCCATCTGCCATTTGGAGACCAGGAATGCCATGAATTCATATTCCCGGTATTGCAGTTCATTAGCCGCGGTTCCCCTCCGCCGGCCGGCATAATATACAGTTTGCTGTCGGGCTGCAACAGCATGTAGTTCTCGGCCTTACAAAACACCACCCAGTTGCCATCATCGGGGGAATACCTGGCAAAGTAGTTACTTTTATCATTCAGGGAAGCACCGGGAACAGGAACGGCTTTACCCCCCCTGCCATCGTTGAACGGAATGCGGTACAGGTCAAATTTGAAATCCTGTTCCCTGTTAACGAATTCTTTCACACTTTCCAGGTCAAGTATAACTCCTTCAGAGGTTTCAATTCGGTAAGATGTATAACGACCGGTACGGGCAAACATCACTTCACGGCTATCAGGTGACCAGTTGGGATTACTTTGAACATAGGCCGGATCAGAAGCACCCGGAAGCTCATGAAACTTCTTTTCCTCACTGTTATAATATGCAAGGATCCCTTTGATGGGAAAGAAAAGCTGCGAGTATTCCAGGTTATCTACTGGGACGAAAACGGAACGATCCTTAACAGTGGATAGCACGTATTTACTGTTGGGCGAAACCTGAGACAGCAATCCATAGGTCGGATCCCCGACATCTCTCTTGTAATCACTCCATGTTATTATTTTATCAAAAGAAAGGTGAACCGTATCCTTTGAAGGAACAATGATGTATGATCCTTTGTCATTGGCATAATCAATATCCATGGCAATAAGCCCGGCCTTAGAAAATGAATGGCAGTTGGCACAAACAGGGATATTGTCCAGAACCTTCTTAGGTTTTCCCCCGTCAATACGACCTGTATACCATTCTATCTCATCTACATGATGGATTGCATACCCGAATGGAAGAGGCACAGCCCTGTAGAATATTGAAGCCCCCACCGAATCAGTTGAAAATGAAAATGAAATACTGCCCGATGACCAGTCAGAGCGAAAGCCGGTCCTGTGCTCTCCAATAATGGTAAAGAGAACGGGGCTGGTTGCTGATTCGGCCTTGATATTCTGCCAGATCGCAGAATCGGGTCTCCACACTGCCGATTCCGTGGTTTCACGATACAACTCTTCTCCATTTTGAGTCGTGAGACGGATATGCCATTTTGCCACTGAATCCAGGGAATCATTCCAATGGAATTGAGGGGATGGAAATTCGGGGGGGAAAATGGCACCTTCTCTGGGATACTCAATAGTCAGACCTGACAGCGGGAATTGACCTTTGTAAACGGCTTCGAACTTATCGTCAACTTTCTCGTTTCTGCAAGCGCATGTAAATAAAAATATGAGTGCAATGATCCATGAACCTGTTAAATGATAGTAAGTCTGAAAGCCCCGGGCTGAAGTTTTTTTCGGCATGGACTATTTATGATTTAACATGATTTGCTAAAATAGGCATTTCATTCTGATAACTTGCTTCAATCATTTATTATAATTTAGAGAATTATGATAAAATTATAGGATATTTCTTAAAGTCAGATATACCATCATATAAAACTGTTATAGAAGGATTCAATGTAACCATCTGGAAGAAATAAATGAGTGCATTTATCTTTCAATCCCTTATAGAAATAAGAAAATATAAGGAATGAATTTATAATTTATGATCTTTGCTGTGAATATACAGTAAAAAATAAATCTTATTGATATTGATTATCAATAGGATGAAGCTAATAATTGAAGTTGTTAGCGGGTTGGCTTTGCCGATCCGGTTCTGGACGTCCCATCCACAAATTCCCCCCGGCCTTCGGCCCTCCGTGTCTTTTTCATACCTGCCCTTATGAAAGCAAGCTTTTATCAATTCCAACTCTATCCCATCCTCACCGGGAACCATTTACAACACTTATTCTGAAAACCAAAAAGTCCGGTTGACAACCGGACCTTTCTATCTTATTCATACCTTAATGATTCAGCCGGATTGGTCCGGGCAGCTTTGATATTGAAGAATAATGTCGTTAAAACTGCAATTACCAGTACTATCAGGGAAGGTCCAATAAAAATCCATAGCTGAAGCTCAAATTTATAAGGTGACGGAAAGCTTTCGTACAACCAGTACCCGGCGGGCCAGGATATCAGGGAAGCCAGTAAGAGCAGGACCAGGTGTTCCCTGTTCAGGAGGGTTAAAATGTTCACGGAAGAGCTGCCATTTATCTTCCTGATACCAATCTCCCTGGTTCTCCTGTATATGGTAAAAGAAACCAGTCCGAACAAACCAATAACAGCCAGAATCACATTCAGGATTGTGAAAAAACGGGTGGTGTGCTGAATGGTACTGAATATTTTAATAATACTCTCCTGTGAAAATGCACTGGTATAGACAACCAATTCGCAGGGATCGTTGGGGAACCATTCATCTATTTCTTTCTTAATGATCTTCCCGGCTTTTTGTATGTTTCCTGGTGTGGTCCTGAAACTGAAAGTCCAGTCACCAAACATGGATCCGGTATAAAGTTCCATTATACTGGGTTCAATGGTGTTATACATATCGCACTGATGGAAATCCCTGATAATGCCTATGATTTCAAATGTATGCTGGTTCTGGTCGGAAATGGTTTTACCGAGGGGATCATCCCAGCCGAAGCTTTTTACTGCTGCTTCATTGATGATGCAGGATTTACCCGGATCCGAAGGAAAATCCCGCGAAAAATCCCGCCCTCCTGCCATCTGCATTCCCATGGTCTTAACAAAGTCAATACTAACCTGGTTATCACGCATAAATACCTTTTCCTCACCCGCACCCTCCGGTATCACGAATTTACCTCCAAAGTCGATTAACGGGATGTATTTGGAGATGGAGAAATCGCTTATTTCGGGATAAGAAAGTATCATATTCCTGAAATCCTCGTAGTTCACATCCTCACGCGATACACGGATTTGCGTAAACAGCAGGTTCTCCTTGTTGAATCCGAGATCTTTATGCATAACATATTGAATCTGCCGGCTGAAGCTGAGGGTCAGAATGATCAACAGGACCACAATGGCATACTGGAAAGTTACCAGTACCTTGCGAAGGCTTATTTTTTCCTTATTAATCCGGTAAAACTCACCCTTGAAAAGATTAATCGCTTTACGTGATGCCATGAAGACAGCCGGATAAATGCCTGAAAGCACACCTGTCATCACTGCAATCAGAATGGTCAGAATGATAAACCTCCATTGCTGTGCATATGAAAATTCAATGGCTTTGCCGGTGATCCTGTTGAATTCAGGAAGAACAATTTCCATCAGGAAAAAAGCAAAACACAGGGAGATCAGGGCAATGATCACAGACTCCGTCAGAAACAGGCTGATAAGCACTCTTTTGCCTGAACCGAATACTTTCCTGATCCCGATTTCCCTTGACCTGACCGATGCGGTGGCGGTAGCAAGGTTAATATAATTAATGGATGCCAGGAGCAGGATGAATATACCTATCAGTCTGAACATAAATAAGATATAGATCCTATCGTAGCGATCGTTAAAACTCAGGTATACCCTGGAAAGCGGGCAGAGAAATATTTTTTCACTTTCCGCACCTTTGTACTCTTTAAAAAGATCGCGAATTTTTTTGTTTACTGTCCTGTAATCCTGTCCCGGTTTTAATAAAGCATAGGTCATATAAATCCCTGACCAGCTATTTTTAATATCATCAACTTCCTCAAGCGTCGCGAGTGAAACGATGTAAGTAGGCCGGATGACCGAGTTTTCGGGAAGGTCTTTATATACACCCGTAACCTTCAGGTTGTATTTTTTATCAATCATTACAGTTTTACCAAGTGCATCCTCATGAGGAAATAATTTTGAAGCCAGCGATTCGGAAAGTATCAGGGTATACGGTTCGGTAAGTGCACTGTTTACGTCGCCTTCAAGAAAGTTATAGGTGAAAATGTCAAGAAAGGATTGCTCTGTGCAAATTCCTTTTTTTTCATGAAATATCCTGAGTGGTGCAGTAGAGAGGAACATATCCGGATTTTCACGCAGGATGGCAATTTTTTCAAATTCCGGGTAACCATCTTCCAGGAATTTTTTTGTTATTCCCCTGGTATGCGGGGAAATTTCATTTCCCGGTTGTGCAAAAAAAGTATGTT
>CAZRHW010000039.1:0-9343 GCA_964599785.1 uncultured Bacteroides sp.
AAATTATGCACCAGGGAATTATGAAATATTACACATTCGGTAAACTGAAAAAAATCGTCGTCCCTTTATTCACTTCGCTTTCTATCCAGATTTTCCCCCGGTGTTTCTCAACAAGCTCCTTACATAAAATCAAACCAAGCCCCGTACCTGTTTCACTGTTAGTACCCCGGCTTGTGAAATGAACATCATTTCTGAAAAGTTTCTCTTTATCCTCCTCCGAAATACCTACACCATCATCTTTTACAGATATAATTACATGATCTTTTTCACGGGTACAGTTTAATTGCACTTTGCCATTCACATTTGTGTATTTGATAGCATTTGCCAGTAAGTTTCGTAAAACAATATTGATCATTTCCTTATCAATCATTAAGCTGATATTTTCAGCATCAAAGTTGGATTCAATACTAATATTTTTAACGGCCGCCTGATCCTTAAATAAAGTTATAATATTACCCGCAACATCCACAACATTACCCATTTCAGGAACAAAATGAATGGCTCCCATCTGGGATCTCGACCAGTTTAATAAATTATCGAGTAAATTATATACATGCTCGGATGAGTTATCGATAATATTAAGCATGTTCTTTCTTTCCTCATCAGAATAATCGGCATAACGTGATTGGAGCAGATTTACAAAGCCTTTTAATGTGTTAAACGGACTTCTCAGATCATGAGCAATAATTGAAAAAAGTTTGTCTTTAACAGAATTTGCCTCACTCAACTGGTCCCGTTGGGTTGTCAGTTCATCTGCCTGCTCCTCAACCTGTTGTTGTCTCTCTTCCAGTAAAGTATTTGTACTGTTCAATTCTTCAGTCTGTTGTATAAGTAATGAGTTCTTTTCATCAATCTCCCTGGTTCTTTCTTTTACCAATCTCTCCAATATAATATTTCTTCTTCTGATCTGGCTTAATTTCATATAGAATATGAAGAATACCAAAAGAACAATAATTGATATACTAACCAGTTTAAACCACCAGGTCTGCCAGAACGGAGGTGTAATAATGATTTTAACAGAAGCGCCATCCTCATTCCAGATACCATCATTATTCGATCCTTTTACCCTGAAAATATATTCCCCGGGATCAATATTGGTATATGTTGCAGTGTTCCTGGTACCAATGTTGTTCCAATTAATGTCGAAACCGTCTAGTTTATATGCATATTGATTCTTTTTACTCGAAATATAATTTAATGCCGCAAACTCAAATGAAAATACAGACTGTCGATATGATAGCTCGATTTCTTTTGTTTCACCGATATAAGCCTGCAGCGGTGAATCCTGCCCGATTGGAACAGGTTTATTAAATATCCGGAAGTCTGTGATAACGATCGGAGGAATATATGGATTTTCGATAATATTCTCCGGATTAAACACATTAAATCCATGAACACCTCCGAAATACAGCTCTCCGTTCACAGATTTGTAATGACTGCATTGATAAAACTCATTATCCTGCAAACCATCCGATACATCATAGTTTTTAAATTCTTCAGTTTCAGGATTAAACATGGAAAGACCTTTATTCGTACTGATCCAGAGATTACCCGTGTTGTCTTCCCTGATACCTTTAATGGCATCATCAGGCAGTCCATCCTTTATATGAAATTGAATAAAATTCTGATTTTTTCTGTCGAATTTATTCAGACCCCCTGTTGTCCCGATCCATAAAGTTGAATCGTCTGATTCCAGAATAGAAAGAACATAACCCGGGGTTAAGCTTTTCTTATCATTTTCATCATGTGTGAATAAGGTGAATGTTTCTTTTTCCCTGTCGAACAGATTTAAACCCTGAGCTCCGGCAACCCAAAGGTTACCATATGAATCCTCCGTGACCACCCTGATGTTATCATCACTCAGGTTACTGTTTTCGGGTGTATAATTTATAAAAGTATGAAGGGCCCTGTCAAAATACCCTATCCCCCCAAAAAAAGCACCTACCCACAACACACCGTTATGATCCTCAAAAATTGAAAAGATTGTGTTACTGCAGAGGTTACTGTTTTCCGGTGTATATTGAATAAACTTGCCGCGTTCCCTGTCAAATAAATTCAGTCCTCCATCCCAGGTTCCAATCCATAAATTCCCCCTGCTGTCTTCAAAGATTGATAAAACAGTATTATTGCTTAAATTACTGTTCTCCCTGTCAAAATTTATGAAAGTTCCATTTTTTCTGTCGAACAGATTCAATCCGCCTCCGTCTGTCCCCACCCAGATATGATGCCGGGCATCCTCACAAAAAGATGTTACTGAATTGTGGCTCAGACTATTTTTATCACCGGGATTATTTTTATAATGCCTGAAATAACCGCCAAATTTCGGCATCATATTTATCCCCCCGGCATGTGTTCCAAACCACAGGTTCCCTGTTCTGTCTTCATAAATTGACCATATTGAATTATTATTTAATCCTTCATCGCTATAATAATCTGCCTTGTAGCGGATGAATCTGTTATTTTCCCTGTCAAATAAATTTAATCCTTCATTTTCTGTCCCTACCCACAAACGTCCCTTGCTGTCTTCAAAAACTGTAAATATTGCATTTCCGCTGATAGAGCTTATATCGTAAATATCATTTTTGTAATGGATAAAATCATAATCACCTGTATTATTTAAATACATTTTATAAAGGCCGTTTCGATAAGTGCATATCCATATGTTTCCTTCGCTGTCACCTGCAATGCTCCATATTTCTGTGTCTGATAATTTCTTATTCTTATAATAATAGTGAGTAAAAACTCCATTTTCCCTGTCGAATAAATCCAGGTCACCATGCATTGATCCGATCCACAGATTATGCCTGCTATCTTCAAAAATTGCGGTGATATCATTGCTGCTCAGACTATTTGGATTGGTTTCATCATGTTTGTATTGAATGAATTTTTCATTTTCTCTGTCAAACAGATTCAGGCCTCCATTTATCGTACAAATCCACAGATTATTCCTGCTATCTTCCAGAATAGCCCGAACTTCATCACCACCCAGGCTGTTTGGATCATTTATTTTATGCCCGTATCGTATGAAACCATCAATAGCCCTGTCGTACCTGTTCAATCCGCTTTCCGTACCTATCCACAGGTTTCCCTCACTGTCTTCTGTGATTTCCATCACAAAACTACCCAGCATACTTGCAGGATTATCGGAATCATATAAATAATTTGTAAAAGTATATCCATCATATTTATTCAGGCCATTTTGTGTTCCAAACCACATGAAACCTTTGTTATCCTGTAAAATACATGCAATTGTTGATTGTGAAAGTCCGTCTTTCGTAGTAAAATGTTCAAATTCCAGTTTGTTGCCCTGTGCAAAAACAGTTGGATGCAAAAACAAAAAGCATATTAAGATTATAATGCAGAATCTTGACACGATCATTTGAAATAATATGAGGATAATGAAGAATCTATCGATAATCAAATTTACTATAAATTTGATTACGTTGAACATTCTCCTTTTTACCAATATTTTTTATCTTCAAATTTATTTCAATGATATCAGTAAAACTTGCCTGTTCTTATTCATTTTCCCCATTAATAGTTTAAATTTATAAGGTACTAATCCTTTAAATTTTTTATTATGAAATACTTCATTATTATTCTCCTTGCTTCTATCTTGTTTGCATGCACTTCAGGCGAGCAGCCAAAATATAAGGATCCTGCACTACCTGTTGATGAAAGGGTCGACGACCTTATTGCCAGGATGACCCTGGAAGAAAAAGCCGGACAATTGAGCTCTTTTTGGTCAAGGGATACTACATCGTTCGATAAAAACGGGAATTTTACCGGGGGTCGTGACAGTGCAATACTTTACCATGGTGTGGGAACTTTCTTTTCAATCGGGTTTTTTGATCCCTCATCAGTCGGAAGAAGCATCAGCCGGATAAACAGTTTTCAGAAATACATGATTGAAAAAACCCGTCTTGGTATACCTGTTCTCATGTTCACTGAAGGATTACACGGTGCAATGATTACCGGTGCAACAAGCTTTCCCCAGGCTATCGCCCTGGGAAGCACCTGGGATACAACGCTGATAGAACAGGTGTTCACTGTCGCCGCCATGGAAGCTCATTCGTGGGGTGCCTGGCAGGTTCTTTCACCTGTTCTGGATCTTGCACGCGATCCCCGCTGGGGAAGAACAGAAGAATGCTATAGTGAAGATCCCTATCTGGTATCACGGCTGGCTGTGGCAGCTGTGTTTGGCTGGCAGGGCAGGGGAAAAATCATTGATGAGAATCATATAGCTGTGACTCTTAAGCATTTTGCCGGGCACGGCCAGCCTGAAGGAGGAAAAAACCTGGCACCTGTCAATTATTCTGAGCGGGACTTTCGTGAAACACACCTGTATCCTTTTGAAATGGCGGTTAAACGGGCCCACGCACAATCGATCATGGCCTCTTATAATGAGTGGGACGGTGTGCCTAACCATGTAAATAAGAAATTGTTAACCGATATTTTAAGAGGGGAATGGGGGTTTGACGGATATGTGATGAGCGATGGCGGCGGGATGGATGTTACTTACAGAAATCACCTTGCAGCAGCCGATTCAGCAGAATCCGGTGTATTATCAGTAATGGCAGGGATCGATTATGACCTGGGAAGCAACGGGTGTTTCAGAGCACTGTTGGATCAGGTAAAAAAAGGGAATGTATCAGAAGAATATATCACAAGGGCTGCTAAAAATATTCTTCGCGTCAAATTTACACTTGGACTGTTCGATCATCCGTATATTGAAGAAGGCCTTTTTGAAAAATTAATAAATAGTAAGGAACACAGGGAACTGGCACTGAAAGCCGCGCATGAAGCAATGGTATTATTGAAGAATGACAACAACATGCTGCCTCTTAATCCTTCTGCAATCAAAACCCTTGCTGTTATCGGGCCAAATGCAGCAGATATACACCTGGGTGGTTATTCGGCTGTTCCCATGAAAGGAGTAAGCGTGCTGGAAGGAATCAAAGATTTTGCCACCGGTAAATTTAATGTGTTATATGCCGAAGGCTGTAAAATAACGACCAACAAAGAATGCAACTGGCGTGTCAACGGAAATCCCATACCGAATGATCCTGAGAATGATAAAAAACTCATTGCTGAAGCAGTGAGAGTGGCCAGGCAAAGTGATGCGGTTATCCTTGTGCTTGGTGAAAACGAACTGATCCATCGTGAAGCATGGAGCGACAGCCACCTTGGTGACCGTGATAACCTTGATCTTTTCGGTATGCAGAATGAACTGGCAGAAGCGATATTCAATACAGGTAAACCAGCCGTAGTTTTACTGATCAACGGCCGGCCGGTCACAATCAATTATTTACAGGAAAAGGCACCTGCTATTATCGAATGCTGGTACCTGGGTCAGGAAACAGGCCATGCTGTTGCAGATGTTATTTTCGGTGAAGTAAATCCCGGCGGTAAACTGCCGGTCACCTTTCCACATACAGTAGGCCAGTTGCCCTGCTTCTATAATAAAAAACCTACCAATCACCGGTTCTATGTACTGGCTGATCCGGTTCCGCTTTATCCTTTTGGTTTCGGGTTGAGCTATACAACATTTGAATATAATAATCTCAGCATATCACCTGAAGAAATACCTGTGAACGGAACTGCCAAAATTAAAATAGATATTACCAATACAGGCAAAGTAAAAGGTGATGAAATCGTACAGCTTTATATTCACGACCTTGTGAGCCTTCCCACACGACCTGTTAAAGAGCTGAAAGATTTTGCCAGGATCACCCTTGATCCCGGTGAAAAAAGAACCGTTGAATTTATCATCACTCCTGATAAACTGGAAGCATTTGACCTGGCCATGAAAAGAAAAGTACAGCCCGGCGATTTTGAAATTATGGTGGGGAGAAATTCTTTTGATGTGTTGAAAACAACGCTTAAAGTGTTTTAATAACACTCACCGGGTGACCTCAGTTCACCCGGTGAGTATATTATTCAATATTTTTATTGTCCAATAAAGTTAAATTCAGTATTTTAGTTTTTGACTGGAAATTATAATCAGGTTAACTATCTTTTAAGAATGAATTCATCCATACTCCGAACCTGTACTATCCTGTTTTTAATTGTGCTTTTCTCCTGTGAGCCCTGGAACCTCGAGAAAAGAAGTGATCATGATTTTGTAACTTTTGAAACCACGATACAGGATAATGCCGACAAAGAGACGTGGGGCCTTATATATGACCAGGGAGGCTATCTTGTCGTTGGAACCACTGAAGAAACAGGCTCAGGGAATCCTGATGTGTACCTTGTTAAGTTTAATGAAGAAGGTACAAAACTCTGGTCTTCCAGTTTCGGTGACAGTGATGATGACCAGGGGACAGCCATCATAAAACTTTCCGGCAACGAGGGGTATGTAATAGCAGGCAATAAGAATGTGGGAAGCAATGACTGGCAGATGTATCTTATTAAAACAGATCTTCAGGGAAGTAAAATATGGGAGGAAAAATATGGCTGGATCAAGGAGGATAAAGCCTTTTCTCTTATTGAACAGCAGAATGGCGGTTTTCTCCTGTTAGGTCATTCCGCAACATGGGAATCCGCGAACCTGGGAATTGATGCAATCATTTATAAAACACTGGCTGACGGCACCGAACAGACCAGGTACAATTATGGAAACCCAATTGAGAACGGTAGTGGTCTTGATGACTATGGCCATTCAATAATCAGTTCCGGAGATGGTAATTTCATCATATTAGCTACCTATGAAGATAAAAATTATGATGGCCTGTTTAATGTACACCTGATTAAACTTAATGGTTCCACACTGGGTGTCATGTGGAATAAAACAATCATCCAGAATTGTCATCCCATAAATGGATCGGTTATCAGTCTGAGTGACGGTTATGCCGTTTTAGGAGCTTTGACCACCAACAAGCTTTCTCTTGTAAAAACAAATTCAGAGGGTGTAAGTCAGTGGGAACGGCCATATGATAACTGTGACTGTGAAAAAGGTGCCTCTGTCTGCCAGACACAGGATAATGGCTTCCTCATTCTCAGTTCAGGAATGACCCTTATAAAGACCGATGCAAGCGGGCTTGAATCAGAAAGAAAAGATTTTAGTGGTGAAGCACTGGGCAATCATTGTGTCATCCAGGCCAGCGATGGAGGATATGTTTTTACGGGTGTATTCGAAAATAGTTCAAGCGGTGTCAATGAATTGAAAATCGTGAAGATGTATCCTGATATTTAAAATTCTGCTCCGGAGTTATAGCAAAATTCGCTTTATTTATACGTTTAGTTCTGAGACTAATTAAACCACTTTTCTGTTTTTTCCCTTAAAAGATATTCTATTATTAATAGTTCTTGCATGACTCTCCCCCTAACCCCCTCTCTACAAAGGCAGAGAGGGGGAATACAGAAAAAAGATTATTTTACAAATTCCTGCGTTCCAATGAATAGTAAAACCCGTTTTCTATTTTAATCTGCGAAAATCTGCGTGACAGTCTGCGGTAATCTGCGAGAAGCCTTTAAAAGCCTTTTGATAGACATCAAGCCATTTTTCTATGTTATGACACAGCCCCTGCGAGAAGCCTTTTTATTCCTTAATCACCTTTTGAGTATAAATATCTTCTGAATTTACAATTCTTATAAGATACATCCCCGCTTTAAAATCGCTGATATCCAGTTCCTCCCTGATCTGCCCGCCGGGATTTTCCAGTTGACGCGTCATGACCAATTGGCCAAGGTTATTATAAACAAATACCTTTATGGATTTACCTGTTACAGCATCTGATTCAATATATAATCTATCACGCGCCGGATTCGGATAGATCCTGAATTGTTCCTGTAATTGAGGACTGAATCCGCCGACAATGAAAGGTGTATTTGACCACTTCGCCTGGAAGCCTGTCCCGGTAGTATCTGCATCAGTAATAAAACGGATATGCAGGGCATTGTTCCCTTTGATGTTTGCAGGTGGCAGATTATTGTTATTATACTCCCCTATCATTGGTTTAGTCGCATCCTGGCCGTTATATACCCTGATATAATCATCCTGCTTAATGTCAAAACTGGCCATATCGAAATTCAGGTAAATGGTATCAATACCACTGGGCAATATGGTCCATGAACACGCCAGGTTGTTCTTATACAGGTTGTTCGTACATCCAAAATTGAAATTGTCGGTTACTTTGAAATAGGTTGTATCGCCACATTCCGTGCAATAAACATAAAGGATGATCGTATCGGTGCCTGTGCATCCAAAATTATTTGTGCCCTCAGTAATATAGGTTGTGATCTCATCCGGATCAGCTGTAACCTGGCTTCCGATTGTACTGCTTAACCCTGTTGCCGGGCTCCACTGATAAGTACTGGCACCGGAAGCATCCAGGGTTGTGCTGTTCCCCTGGTCGATCGGGTTCTGGCCGGCTGTGATGCTGACTACCGGATTGGAATTAATGGTGATGGTCACCGAGTTCATATTATCACAACCTGTTGCATTGATGGTTTCTGTTAATGTATATGCTGTTGTTACCTGAGGGGTTACTTTTGGATTCGACTGTGTGGAATTAAACCCTGCAGGATTGGATGTCCACAGGTAACTGTGCCCTGCCACTGCCGCTGCTGCTGACAACTGGAACTCCTGTATTTCGGAATGGCAGATAGTCTGATCAGCCAGTACAATAGCATCAGGATTCGGATTGATCGTAAAAGTTACCGAATCAGTCTTGTTACAGCCCGTTAAGTCAATCGTTTCTGTCAGGATATAGGTTCCTGATTCGGTTGGCGTAACGGTTGGATTCGCTTCTGCATTAACAAACCCGGATGGATTGGAAATCCACGAATAGGAATTTCCCGCAATGGCCGATGCCCCGATCTGGAATGCCCTGATCTCACTCTGGCATAAGACCTGATCGGTCAGAACTGTCGCCAGAGGATCGGGATGAATGGTGATGGTGACAGTGTCGGTACCAGGACAGCCGGTGGAATCAATGGTTTCTGTCAGGAAATATCTATAACTGCCGGGATCAGTTGGTTTAACAACAGGGTTGGCTTCAGAAGAAGTCAAATCTCCCTGGCTGGATGTCCACGAGTAACTGTGCCCTGCCGCTGCCACTGCTGCTGATAACTGAAACTCCCCGGTATCAACTTCACAGATCACCTGATCCTCAAGAACATCCGGCACAGGCAAACCATTGATAGCCAGTGCAACTGTTTTATTCAGACTTTCACAACCATTAACGGTTTGGGTTACATAATAAGGATAAATGCCAACCTCAGTTTCCCCGGTAGAATAAGTATTTCCGCTTTGGAGCAAAGTTTCACGGCCTGCATCTTCATACCATTTAAGATCTGTTCCGGTAGCTGTCAGGTCCGGCACGTTTTCACCGATACAAAT
>CAZRHW010000040.1:0-1243 GCA_964599785.1 uncultured Bacteroides sp.
AAGGTGCGGAAGGGTGAAAGGGAGAAAGGGAGAAGGAGAGATAGGGCGAAAAAGTGACCAGGGATCAAAAATTAGTAATACTATCAAACTATCTTACTTACACACCTTACTCTTGCACGCTTATACGCTTATACGCTTATACGCTTACACGCTTACACGCTTTAACGCTTATACGCTTATTCGCTTTAACGCTTTAACGCTTTAACGCTTTAACGCTTATTCGCTTTAACGCTTATTCGCTTTAACGCTTTAACACATAAACACGATATCAAACTTTAATCCAAACTATTATAAAAAAGACGATGCCTATTAACATTCCTGACAACCTCCCAGCAACTTCCATTCTGAAGGATGAAAATATTTTCGTGATGAATGAGACCCATGCCATTCACCAGGATATTCGTCCCCAGAAAATACTGATACTTAACATAATGCCTATTAAACAGACTACAGAAACACATATTTTACGCCTTCTTTCAAATACTCCCCTTCAGATTGAGATTGACCTGATGTATCCAAAAACCCATATTCCAAAGAATACGCCTATTGAACACCTGAAAACATTCTATAAAACCTTCGATGAAGTCAAAAAAAACAAGTATGATGGTATGATCATAACTGGAGCCCCTGTTGAACACATTGCATTTGAGGAGGTTACTTACTGGCCGGAGCTGACGGAGATCATGGATTGGTCGACACATCATGTAACTTCAACAATGTTTATCTGCTGGGCTGCCCAGGCAGGATTATATCATTTTTACGGAATTCAGAAGTTTATGCTCCCGAAAAAATTGTCCGGTGTATATTATCATACAGTAATTGATAGAAAAATACCTATTGTAAGAGGTTTTGATGACAGGTTCCTTGCTCCCCATTCACGCTATACGGAAGTAAGACGCAAGGATATTGTCAGGATTAATGAACTTGAATTAATTTCCGAATCAGATACAGCAGGAGTGTATATCGTAGGTTCAAAAGATGGGAAAAGAATTTTCGTTACCGGGCATTCTGAATATGACCCGGATACATTAAAGGAAGAATATTTCAGGGATATAAAAAAAGGACTGGATATTCAAATCCCTGAAAATTATTTCCCTGATGATGATCCTTCAAAACCCCCGATGGTAAAATGGAGAAGTCATGCCAACATGCTCTTTACCAACTGGTTGAATTATTATGTTTACCAGGTCACACCATTTGATCTGGAAGAGATTAGGTAAGAAGGATAAGGCTGAGGGAGGTT
>CAZRHW010000040.1:1343-9320 GCA_964599785.1 uncultured Bacteroides sp.
TCACACCATTTGATCTGGAAGAGATTAGGTAAGAAGGATAAGGCTGAGGGAGGTTCCAGGTTACCCGCCTGTCCCAATCGGGCAGGCAGGGTGCAGGTTACAGGTTACAGGATTTTCTTTCAATTTGAAATATCTTCAACTAATTGATTATAAATATAATGAAAAAATTAAAAACTAATCAAAAAAGCAATTTAATCGTATCATTACTATTAATTGCAACAACATGTATGTTTATTATGAATTGTACCGGTCCTTCGGCAGAAAAGGAGGCAGACCTTGAGGCTGGATTTCAAAATCCGCCGGATGGTGCAAAACCGCGTGTCTGGTGGCATTGGATGAATGGCAATATCAGCAAGGACGGTATTCAGAAAGACCTGAAATGGATGAAACGCGCTGGCATTGCTGGTTTTCAGAATTTTGATGCCGGGCTCAGCACACCACAGGTGGTTGAGAAACGGTTGATCTTTATGACCCCGGAATGGAAGGATGCCTTCAGGTATACTACTTTGCTGGCCGACTCATTGGGACTGGAAATGGCTATTGCAGGCTCACCTGGCTGGAGCGAGAGTGGTGGTCCGTGGGTGCCTCCCTCTCAGGCAATGAAGAAACTGGTATGGAGTGAGATCTACCTTGAAGGAGGTACTCCTTTCTCCGATACTTTACCTGAGCCACCGCATACCAGCGGACCTTTTCAGAATATCACAGGAGGAAGGGGATTCTCCATCAGTGGCGAAGCATCACCAATACCTGAGTATTATGCCGATGCAGCAGTCATTGCATATCGTTTGCCAGCAAATGATATGCCGCTTGCAGATTTACAGCCGAAAATCAGCTCCAGCGGCGGACAGTTCGAACTTGCAAAACTTACCGATGGCGACCTTGCACAATCAATGTTATTGCCCGCAGCTCCGGTTGGAAAGAAAGCATGGATTCAGTTTGAGTTCGACAAGCCTGAGACAATACAGTCCATCTCATTGGTTATCATTGATCGTCGTCGCTTTCCTGGTTTTGGAGGCAGTGAAAGCGAAAAACTTCTGGAAGTAAGTGATGATGGTTTACAGTTCCGGACAATTATAGAGATTCCGGCTGGGGAATCCATCCAACGTACGTTTACTTTTCCGCCTGTTTCGGCGAGATTTTTCCGTATCACCTTCAAAACACCTGAACCTCAGGCCGATCAGTTAAGTAGTTTATTTGGCTTCAGACCCCAGGCAGCACCTGAGGGGACACACATCGCCGAACTCGTACTGCATACCATCACACGCGTAAACCGTTTCGAAGATAAGGCAGGTTTTACATCCGCATCAGGATTATACGATATGGCAACACCGGCTGTGCCAACTTCTGATGCCATCCCAAAGAAAGAGGTTCTCGACCTGACGTCGGAAATGAATCCGGATGGCATACTGGCCTGGACACCACCGGAAGGGCGATGGCTTGTATTGCGCATGGGCTATTCGCTGACCGGCCACCAAAATTCACCTGCTTCACCGGAAGCTACAGGTCTTGAGGTGGACAAATTAAACAGGGATCATGTTAAAGCTTATTTTGATCATTACCTGGATCTGTATAAAGATGCAACCGGAGGGTTGATGGGTGAGCACGGCCTCCAATATGTGATCACCGATAGTTGGGAGGCCGGTGTACAGAATTGGACCGATGACATGATGGGTGAGTTTTCCAGACGCCGTGGTTATGATATGTTCACCTGGCTGCCGGTCCTCACTGGCCGCATCGTCGAAAGTGCAGAGGCAAGTGACCGGTTCCTCTGGGACTTCCGTAAAACGATTGCCGACCTCACAGCAGAATACCATTACGACCAGTTGACAACAATTTTACATGAGCGGGGGATGGGACGTTACACAGAGTCCCACGAGGGCGGACGCGCCTTTATCGGTGATGGCATGGAGGTTAAACGCCAGGCCGACATCCCCATGAGTGCTACCTGGACACCCGGAGGATTCGGAGGTAGTGAAAACGAAGGAGTAGCGACGCGGTATAAAGCTGATGTCCGTGAATCTGCATCCGTGGCTCACATCTATGGACAGAATATTGTCGCTGCCGAATCTATGACTGCTATTGGCAACACCTGGGCATATTCGCCTGAAAGGCTCAAACCAACGGCTGATATGGAACTCGCATGTGGGCTTAACCGTTTCATTATTCATACATCGGTCCATCAGCCGGTGGATGATAAAATACCAGGTCTCGGCCTTGGACCTTTCGGACAATGGTTTACAAGGCATGAGACATGGAGCGAACAGGCATTGCCCTGGACAACCTACCTGGCCCGTAGCTGCTTCATGCTTCAGCAAGGTAAGTTCGTGGCTGATATAATTTATTATTATGGCGAGGACAATAACATTACCGCCCTGTTCGGGAATCAATTGCCGGATATACCTGAAGGCTATAATTATGACTTCGTCAACTCCGACGCACTCCTGAATTTACTGTCAGCAAGTAAAGGATTGATTAAGACGCCCAGTGGCATGAGTTACCGTCTCCTGGTTATTGATCAAAATGCCCGGCATATGCCTCTGAAAGTCCTGCAGAAGATACATGCCCTTGTGAATGCTGGTATGGTTGTCGCAGGGCCCAAGCCGATCGACTCGCCAAGCCTGGCTGATGATCAGGATGAATTCCAGGCAATTGTCGACCAGCTCTGGGGATCAGAGACAGGTGAACAATCTGTTGGTAAAGGTAAAGTTTATACTGACCAGACATTGGCAGAAGTACTGGCTGCCCTGAAGATAGAGCCCGACTTTGAATATACGAAACCTCAACCTGGTACGAATCTTTTATTCGTCCACCGCAAGCTGTCAGATGGCGAAATCTATTGGGTGAACAACCGTAATAACCGTGTTGAAAACCTGGAAGTAACTTTCCGGAACGAGGGCAAAATCCCCGAGTTATGGCATCCGGAGACTGGGAAAATCGAGCCGGTTTCCTATCAAATTGCAAATAGCCGCACCAAAATTCCACTGCATCTTGAACCTGACGATGCAATATTCGTTGTCTTCCGTAAAAAGGCTGACCAACCCTCATATACATTGCCCCAACCGGTTGAAACTAAACTCACCACCATCGAGGGAGCCTGGAATGTAAGCTTCCAACCTGACCGCGGAGCACCTGCACAAATCAGCCTTGAAGAACTAACTTCATGGAGCGAAAATTCCAATCCCGGAATAAAATACTTCTCGGGAACAGGAACCTATACAAAAACCATTCAGGCACCTGATGAGTGGTTTGAGTCTGATACACAGCTATGGATCGACCTGGGAGACGTGAAGAACCTTGCCGAAGTTTTAGTCAACGGTAAACCACTTGGTATAGTCTGGAAAAAGCCATTCCGGATTAATGCCACCGGCGTACTGAAGCCAGGTGAGAACACCCTGGAATTCAGGATTACTAATTTATGGGTTAACCGGTTGATTGGCGATCAGCAACCCGGTATTACAAAAAAGTATACATATACAACGCAAGCATTCTACCAGGCTAATTCACCATTGTTGCCATCAGGACTACTGGGACCGGTTCAGATATTGAGTGTATCTGACATTGAAACTAAATAAAATAAAAATAAACGCGTTGTACTATTGAAGACGATGATATTTATAATCAGGTATATATAAAGCCGCGCTCCCGATAATTATCGGGACGGCTTTATATAAAAATTTCATATTTCGCACTTTACATTATTTAATTGTCAACGCTTTAAAAATATTTATATTGAGCTTTTCAATAATTCTCATGTAATATGTTGTGCGATTGAAATAACTAACTAAATTCCGGCTATTTTATGTAGAGCTATCCCGCGGCATCGGTCTGCATAATTTTAATTTTAAATATCTTTAATTAAACACACAAGACGTTCTTCTCTAATCAATATAATAATCGGAGATATGAAAATAATACAAATCATTATTGTCATTCTTCTGCTTGGTCATATTGTGCAGGCCCAGCAACAGGTAATAAGCTTGTACCATGATGCTGCTCCCGGTTCTGAGGATTGGGACTGGAATGAAAAAGTATTACATTTGGGAAATACCGGTTCCGGCCTTGTATATAATGTATCCAAACCCACCCTTACAGTATTTGAGCCTGACAGTGTTGCGGCTAACGGTACAGCAATCGTAATCTGCCCCGGTGGTGGTTTTCAGTTTCTTTCAATGGACAGTGAAGGGACTGAAGTGGCCCGCTGGCTGAATAAAAAAGGATATACAGCCTTTGTCCTGAAGTACAGATTATCCCATAGCCTGACTGATAATCCCATGCAGGAATTCATGGAGAAACAACCCAACTCGGAAAAATTCAATAAAGAGATTGAGCCGGTCGTTGCTATGGCCATTTCAGATGGGAAAGCTGCCATATACTATTTACGGGAACATGCAGACGAATATGGGATATTAAAAGACCGTATCGGCATCATCGGCTTTTCTGCAGGAGGAACAGTTGCAACCGGAGTTGCCTATACGTATGATCCCGAAAGCCGTCCTGATTTTGTCGCCCCGATCTATCCCTATGTCGGAAGTTTTGATCATTCCACCATTCCCGCAAACGCACCTCCAATGTTTATATTAGTAGCATCGGACGATATTTTTGGATTTAATGAACATTGCGTCAATCTTTATAACGACTGGGTAAAAGCTGAAAAATCAGCCGAATTGCACATCTATGCAAAAGGCAATCACGGTTTTGGCATGAATAAAAAGAACCTCCCTGTTGATACATGGATCGAACGTTTTGCTGATTGGTTAAACATGTTTGGATTTTAAGGATAATTGATCGCGAAGGAGCTAATTTAGGCCCGGATTTTTAAAATCAGTGAAGACGGAAATAATCTCAAAACATTTTTTAATTTTATGAATAATCTCAACCACAAATAATGAAAACCATTAGACCAAATTTAATTCATGCTTTATTAAGCCTTATTATTATCCCGGGTTGTATATTAACCGGGTGCCGGAAATGGTCCGAAACAGAATCGGGAACGATCAGGATTGTTAAAAATAAAGGCGGACAAACACTTGGATACGACACGACATCGGGTGTTACTATCCTGACTGATAAAGGATTCGCATTTAAAGACCTGAACAAAAACGGTACGCTGGATAAATATGAAGACTGGCGGTTACCTGCTGAGGAACGGGCAAAAGACCTGGCTTCAAAAATGACTGTTGAGCAGATAGCAGGGCTTATGTTATATAGTTCTCACCAGGCCATTCCGGCAGGTGGACGGGGTTTTTCCTCCGGTACGTATAACGGAAAACCGTATAATGAGAGTGGTGCAGAGCCATCAGATTTATCGGATAGCCAGAAAGAGTTTTTAACCAATGACAACCTGAGGCATGTCCTGATCACATCCGTTGAAAGTCCGGAAGTTGCAGCACGATGGAACAATAACGCCCAGGCACTGGTTGAGGGAATAGGACTCGGTATTCCTGTCAACAACAGTTCAGATCCGCGTCACAGGACAAGGACTAATGCAGAATACAATGCAGGTGCCGGGGGAGCGATCTCCATGTGGCCCGGATCTCTTGGCCTCGCTGCGACATTCGATCCTGAAATCGTAAAACAATTCGGAGAGATAGCTTCCGTTGAATACAGGGCGCTCGGCATAGCCACTGCCCTTTCACCTCAGATCGATCTTGCTACCGACCCGAGGTGGAACCGTGTGAACGGCACTTTCGGAGAAGATCCATTACTGGCAACTGATATGGCGCGTGCTTATATCGACGGATTCCAGACCTCCCCGGATTCAACCGAAATATCAGACGGCTGGGGTTATTCAAGCGTGAATGCGATGGCTAAACACTGGCCCGGCGGAGGTACCGGTGAAGGCGGCAGAGATGCACATTTTGCTTATGGAAAATACGGTATCTATCCCGGAAATAATTTCAATGAACAACTGAAACCTTTTATTGAGGGTGCATTCAGATTGGAAGGTAAAACCGGAATGGCTTCTGCTGTCATGCCATATTACACAATATCTTATGAACAGGATACGGTGTACTATGAAAATGTTGGTAATTCATTCAGTCAGTTTATAATTAATGATTTGCTTCGTGGAAAATACAATTACAAAGGTGTAGTATGTACGGATTGGGGAATTACCGGTGATGAAAGCCCCGATATCTCGAATATGATGCTGGGTGGCCGTTGCTGGGGAGCCGAAGAAGGTTATACGGTTGCAGAGAGACATTACAAGATCATCATGGCAGGTGTCGACCAGTTCGGTGGCAATAATGATGCCGGCCCGGTGATTGAAGCTTATCAAAAGGGTGTGGAAGAACATGGAGAAGCATTTATGCGTGCACGGTTTGAAGAATCTGCGGTTCGTCTTCTGATGAATATCTTCAGGGTAGGTCTTTTTGAAAATCCTTACCTTGATCCCGAAGTTTCAGCCACAACGGTCGGTAATGCCGGATTTATGAAAGCAGGTTATGACGCCCAGCATAAATCCATAGTGATGCTAAAAAATAAAGATCATGTCCTGCCGCTGCAAAAAGATTTAACCGTTTTCATCCCGAAAAAACTTATCCCTGCCGGAAGAGACTGGTTTGGAAATATCACACCTGAAAGGATCGAAGACCCAGTCAATATGGATATCGCACATAAATACTTTAATGTAACAGAAAATCCTGGTGAAGCAGATATCGCACTTGTGTTTATCAATAATCCCGAATCAGGCAGGGGTTACAATGGCAATGATGTAAAAAAAGGCGGTAACGGTTATTTCCCGATCAGCCTCCAATATGGCAATTATTCCGCCCCGGATGCACGTGATCCCAGTATCGCCGGTGGTGATCCATTGGAACCATTTACAAACAGAACATATAAAGGCAAGTCCGTTAAAGCGTCAAATGTTACTGATATAAGTATGATCAATGAGACGGTGAAAAAAATGAAAGGGAAACCTGTAATTGTCGTGGCAGGCATATCCAATCCAATGGTTTTCAGTGAGTTTGAACCAGCCGTAAATGCTATTGTCGCCCATTTTGAGGTTCAGGATCAGGCTTTGCTTGATATCATTACCGGTGTTGCCGAACCTTCAGGGCTCCTTCCCATGCAAATGCCGGCCAATATGAAGACTGTTGAACAACAATATGAAGATGTCTCGCATGATATGGAATGTTATGTCGATTCAGAAGGTAATACCTATGACTTTGCATTCGGTCTCAGTTGGGAAGGTGTGATCAATGATGCCCGGACAGAGAAATACAGAAAATAGGCAAAAATCTTTCTGCGAAAATCTGCGGATAAATCTGCGGATATCTGCGAGAAGCTTTTTTACACTTTTTATAGAACTTTTGGGATAAATTCGAATGAAATTCAAGAAAACAAATTAATTAATAAGGAGATTATATCATGAATAATATCAAGAAAAATTTAGTACGAATGGGCAGTTTATTAATGCTTTTCATGACAGTTGCCATGTACACTGTTGCCCAGGAACCGGCAGCGGAAAGGCCGGCTCCCCGAAGGCCATCATTCCAATGGGGGCCCCGCATTATATCACCTGAAATCCATCCTGATAACACAGTTACCTTCCGGCTTATCGCCCCGCAGGCAACCCGTGTAACAATCAGTGGTGAATGGATGACAGGTTTTGGAGCCAGTGAGGAGCTCATAAAAAACGATACTGGTCTATGGAGTCTCACTTTAGGGCCCCTGAAACCGGAGTTCTATGGTTATACCTTTAACGTTGATGGCGTACAGGTCCTGGACCCTGCAAATGCACTTATCAAACGGGACGGTACAAGGAATGCCAGTATTTTACTAGTGACGGCAGGGAATGAGTCCGATTTGTATGCAGTGCAAAATGTCCCCCATGGGACGCTGTCGAAAGTCTGGTACGACTCCCCAACGCTTAAAATGACGCGGCGTATGTATGTGTATACCCCTCCCGGCTATGAGAACAATGAAAAAAGTTATCCTGTATTTTATCTGTTCCACGGAGCCGGGGGAGACGAAGAT
>CAZRHW010000041.1:0-9267 GCA_964599785.1 uncultured Bacteroides sp.
ATCCCTGATGAATATTTCACTATAAAAATTTACAACCCATCATCCGGTTTACTTCTTGATGAGGATACATTGCATACCTATACAATACTAAACGATGATATCCTTGTAACCGCAAATACTGATACTGATACAACTGGCAGCTGTATCGGTTCTGTAGCAAATTTATCAGCTGATGTCCTTGGTACCGGTTCATACAAATCATATTTATGGACACCTACAGACAGTCTGAGTGACCCTGTCATTTCAAATCCAATTGCAAATCCTACTGCCACAACGTGGTATAAAGTAACTGTAAAAGATCTTTCAACATCTGCCCAAGCTTCCGATAGTGTTTTAATCACAGTTATTCCATTATCATCAAAACCATCGATCACACCAGATGGACCTACCATTTTCTGTGAAGGTGATAGCGTAAAGCTCTCTTCGTCAGTAGGTTATACATACTTATGGTCAACCGGTAGCAATTCACAGGATATTATTGTTAAATCAACAGGTTCATATACAGTGCAGATCTTTGATGAATATAGTTGTGGCAGTCCTCTTTCTGATCCTTTAAATATAACTGTGAATCCGTTACCGGCAAAACCAACCATCACAGCCGATGGGCCGGTTACATTCTGTAACGGTGACAGTGTAAAGCTTACTTCCAGTGCTGCTGACAGCTATCTCTGGTCGAATGGCAAAACAACACAGGAGATTACCGTTAAAACTACGGATGATTATACTGTGACGGTTACTGATGCCAGCAGCTGTACCAGCCCTGTTTCGGATATTACTACCATAACTGTCAATCCATTACCGGACAAACCTGTTATCACAGGAAATTCAGAATACTGCCAGGGTGAGGTCGCAACCCTGACCACTATCACGAATGCCTTCAGTTATGCCTGGTCCAATGGAGACACAACAGAGATAACGTATGTTTCAGAAGGAACCTATACAGCTGTTGTCAGAAATGAATATAATTGTTATAGCTTGCAATCCGATCCCTTTATAGTAACAGAGAATGCGCTTCCGGGGAAACCAACAATCAGTGGACAAACTTCCTATTGTGAAGACAAAACCACAACCATTACATGTTCAACAGGGATCAGTTATCTCTGGTCATCAGGTGCAACTGCGCAGAGTATCGAAGTTACAGCAGGTTCATACTGGGCTCGTATAATTGATGGTAATAATTGTTCAAGTTCTAATTCAGATACAATCATAGTATCTGAGCTTCCTGCACCTGATCAGCCAACAGTTACAGCAAATGGACCAACTACTTTCTGGCAGGGTGACAGCGTTTCACTATCCTCTTCCCTCGCGGTATCCTATACCTGGTCTCCCAGTGGTGAAACAACTCAAAATATTATTGTAAAAGCCAGTGGTTTTTATTCAGTAATTGTCGGAGATGCCAACGGATGTATGAGTCCTGCTTCCATTCCTTTAAACATCACTGTGCAAATCCTTGAAAAACCTGAAATTGCTGTAGTTGGTTCCCTTTCATTCTGTGAAGGAGACAGTGTTGTTCTCATAGCTACAGAAGCAACAGGTTACCTCTGGTCTGATGGAAGTACAAATGAAGGAATAACAGTCAGTCAACCAGGAAGTTATTTTGTTATTATTTATGATGATTCCGGACATGCCAGTCCGGAGTCAGATCCTGTAAACATCAGTGTATACCCAAATCCGGGCATTTCATTCACATCAGGTCATGTTTCATGCTGGGATTACAATGATGGCTTCATATCCGGCACACCGCTTGGAGGGACACCTCCCTATACCTATAACTGGTCAAACGGAAATACAACTCCCGGTATTACTGATCTTGAAGCAGGCAACTACACCCTGATCCTGTCCGATTTCAATGGGTGTACGATCGACACTACAGTTACAATTGAGGAACCTGAAGAAATTGTCATTGGTTTGGAAATTGATGATCCCTATTGTCCTGACAGCTATGATGGTTCAATAGCATCTAATTTTACTGGAGGAATCCCTCCTTATTCATTATTATGGTCTACCGGAAGCCAGGATATCTCCATATCAGGATTAGGCTCCGGCAATTATACGCTCACGGTAACTGATGCGAACTTATGTAATTCAGAAATCAACGCCAGCCTTCAATATGATCAGGAATTTTGTGTGACCGTCCCCAACATCATCACACCAAATAATGACGGATATAATGATATATGGGAGATACAGGGTATTCAATATTATCCTGATGCTATCGTCGAGATCTACGACAGGTGGGGGAAACGTGTATTCCATTCGGTCGGATATGAAGAACGATGGGATGGAACTAATAACAGTAAAGAACTGCCTATGGATTCATATCATTATGTAATCAGGCTGAACAAGTTACTGGATCCGATGATCGGTAATATAACCATTGTTCGATGAATAAGTTCAGACTATATAAACATCTGTGGTTATCAGGACTAATCTTCATGGTGATAGTCCCTTTACATGCCCAGCAAAAGCCCATTATCAGTCAATATATGATGGATAAATATCTTGTAAATCCCGCATTCGCAGGGAACAGCGGGTACTCCATCATCAATATGACTGCCCGCCAACAATATAAGAATTTTTATAATCCTCCAAGGACGTTCTGTGTTAGTGCTCAAACTAGATTGCTTGACGACAGCTGGATCCTCAAAGTCCGTCCCATCAGGAAAAAAACAACCAAAGCCAGCCGCAACCGTAAGATCGGGTTGGGAGGATATATTTACAACGACCGTAACGGTATCATTAACCGGACAGGATTCCAGGCAACGTATGCCTATCATATCAATTTTAACAATAAATACCAGCTTTCATTTGGCCTTTCCGCTTCAGGATTTCAGTATAAGATTGATGATAGTGAAGCCATACTGACTAACCAGGATGACCCTTTATTATTAGCAAATAAGAAGACATTCTTTGTCCCGGATGCCAATGCCGGTGTATTTTTCTCAGGACAGGGATTCTATTCCGGGATCTCTGTCACAGAGTTGTTCGGATCTTATTTAAAATTAGGAAAGAATAAATTTGAAAATTATAAAACTTTAAGGCATCTTTACTTCATCTCCGGCTACAAATTCGCCGCAGGTCAGTCAGTTATTTTCGAACCATCCCTGCTGATCCAGACAACCGTAAAAAACTTTGAGGCTGAGATCAGTGCAAGGGTTTTTTATACAAAAGATTACTGGATCGGGATATCATACCGGACCAACAGTACCATTGTTGCCATGGCCGGTCTTCAGGTTGATGGTATTTATTTTGGTTACGCATATGATGCCACCTTTGGTGCGATCCGAAATTATAGCGGTGGTTCGCATGAGATTATGGTAGGTATAAGATTGGGTGACAATAATACCCGGCGTATGAGATGGATCCAGCCGGATGTGTCAGAAATCGGAGATTAATCCAATGAATGATTCTGTAAATCCAAGACAACGTTTATTCGGTACTGCTCCGGTATTTTTAACCGCTATTTCAACCATTTTAGGTGCCATCCTGTTTTTAAGATTTGGATATGCTGTCGGGATGCTGGGATTCTGGGGTGTCATGCTTATCATATTCATAGGTCATCTTGTAACGATCCCGACTGCTCTGGCATTATCAGAGATTGCAACAAATCAAAAAGTAAAAGGTGGCGGGGAATATTTCGTCATTTCCAGGTCTTTCGGAATGAATATTGGTACCACTATCGGTGTTTCTCTCTACTTATCCCAAGCCATCAGCATAGCTTTTTATGTTATTGCTTTTACCGAAGCTTTTGAACCATTCTTTGTCTGGTTCAAAGATCAGGTTGGGATCGAATTACCCAGGCAGGTGATCAGTATCCCCGCAATGGGTCTGCTTTCCTGGATGATTCTCAAACGTGGAGCAAGTATGGGAGTAAAAGCATTATATATTGTTGCAGCTATTCTTGTCATTGCACTTGTTCTTTTCTTCATGGGAAAAACAGATCATCAGCCTGATAATAACATAGTTGCCTCCTTTCGCTTAAAGGAGTTTCAGGATTTCTTTGTTGTTTTTGCTATTGTATTTCCGGCTTTTACAGGTATGACGGCGGGAGTTGGTTTATCCGGTGACTTGCGTAATCCCGGCAGATCTATACCCCTGGGAACCACGATGGCAACAATCATGGGGATGATCATTTACATTTTTATCGCCTGGAAACTTTTTATATCAGCCAGTCCTGATGATCTTATTACCGACCAGTTAATAATGAAACGTATTGCTATCCTTGGACCTTTGATCATACCCCTTGGTCTTGGTGCATCAACCATATCCTCTGCCATTGGATCTGTTATGGTGGCACCCCGCACACTTCAGGCTCTGGGCCGCGACCTGGCTTTCCCTGGGAAAATATTTAACCATTGGCTCGGTAAAGGAAAAGGAGAAAATTTCGAACCTTTCAATAGTTCAATTCTTACTGTCAGCATTGCATTTGTTTTTGTTGCACTTGGTAATGTAAACGCTGTTGCTGAGATCATCTCCATGTTCTTTATGATTACATATGGATCGCTGTGCCTGATATCCTTTCTCTTTCATTTTGGTGCAGATCCTTCATACAGACCTGTTTTCAGATCCAGGTGGTATATTTCACTCATTGGTTTCATCATGTGTTTCTGGCTTATGTTTAAAATTAACACCCCTTATGCGATCGTTGCAATTATCGTTCTCTTTCTCTTTTATCTGTGGATTAGCAACCACCACAAGGAAAGAAAAGGATTTGAAAATATTTTCAGTAATTCACTTTTCCAGTTGAACAGAAACCTCCAGGTATACCTCCAAAAGAAGGGTAAATCAAACCAGGTAAAAGTCTGGAGACCTTCAGTGATTTGTATATCAGATGAAACATTTGAGCGACAGAATGCACTGAATCTGCTTAACTGGATCGCCTACAAACATGGTTTCGGAACATATATCCATCTGATTAACGGTTATTTCTCAAAAGCCACCAAGGAAGAATCAGCTCATATCATGAGCAAACTAATTTCCATGACCGAAGAAAAAGAACATCATATTTATATCGATACACTTATCTCACCATCATATACTTCTGCTATTGCTCAGGTAATTCAGTTACCCGGTATATCAGGAATGGAGAATAATATGCTGCTTTTTGAATTCAACAAAAAAAATCCTTCGGATCTGAAACAGATCGTAGAGAATTTTTCTCTGGCAAAAGCTGCAAATTATGATGTGTGTGTTCTTGGCAGCTCAGCCAGACCTGTAACATACAAGAAGGGTATTCATATATGGATCAGGCATATCGACCACCACAATGCGAACCTGATGATACTCCTTGGATATATCATCAACGGGCATCCTCACTGGCGCAAAAGTACAATCAGGATATTTGCAATCAATTTAAACCAGCGTATTGAGGAAACGAGAGCAAATCTGATAAACCTGATTCATGATGGTCGGTTACCAATTTCTGAAAAAAATATTGAAATTATCCGCTCAGATGCAGAATCAAGTATTAAAAATCATATCAATGAACGTTCTTCCGAAGCCGGACTCACGATGATCGGATTTCACAGTGAACAACTTAAAAATAAGGGAGAGGAAACATTTCAGGGATTTGATAACCTGGGTGATGTTTTATTTGTGAATGCAAGAGAACTGAGGGAGATTGGGTAGAGCTGGGAGCTGGACAAGGGAGTAGGGAAAAGGGAGTAAGGAGTACTGCACGAAATGTCACGTCCTGGAAAATGTCTATCTTAATACAATATTATTGATCAATTACAGAAGAAATTTCCTTCTGTTCAATAATAGCTGAAGGTTCTTCGATTTTAACTTCTGTTATATTTAAATCTTTACCGTATTTGATCAGTGTAGAATATTGGTTCATAAAACCGCTATTTTCTCCTGGTTTCATGAACACATACGGGCCAAGCATGGGTATATAATCAGGATTTACCGGACATGAGATAAATGACTTTCCATATTTATCCAAACCGGAAACAAAATAAAATAGCAGATCAAAACCATAAATGCTGAGATTATAACCTCTCGGACTTATAAGATATGGTTCAGTCCCATAAATTTTTTTGAATTTCCGGATGAAATTAATAACTGATCCCTTTTTGTAATCCACAAAAAAAGAAGTATAATATTGAACCTCCATCTGGTGCATGTACTCCAGTTCAATACTCTGAAATTTATGCCAGTTAGACATCCCAAATACTTGTATATCATAATCGTTAAGAAGAAAAAATAGTGAGGTCAATATTTTACTGACATAAGCCTCATTGGTTGAAGGAATAACAATAATATTTCTATCTTCTTTTGTCAGGAATTGTTCCATTTCAAATGATGCACTATCATTGATAATCACTTCCTTTATATTTACATCATCATAGTACGTTCTGCCGGCAAGTTGTTCATACAATTCCTGCTTCAGGAAATTTATCCTTTCGGTTTCAAGACTGTCATTATTATGAATAATTATCATTGTATTATCCCAGTAGTCGGCAAGATATTTTGCCCAATTCCTGAACTCAATGTCAAGAGAAGGTGTAATCTGGAAAAGATAATGATTGTTCTTTAGCAAAGCAGACGATTCAGTAAAAGGTGATACAACCGGGATCCGTTGATTTTTACCAAATTCAGATACAATTTTAAGGTTGTTTTCTCCAACGGGCCCGATAATCAAATCCAGGTTTTTTACGTCCTCCCTGTTTAACTGATCTCTCAGGCGATTTTCATCTCTTTCCGTATCGTAGACATACAGGTTAACTGAAACTCCCATATTTTTTAAAGAATCCAGTGCAACGAGGACACCTTCATAAAGATCAAGATAACCAACTATCCTTGGATTAATCACGGGTTGGATTTCCTCATCGGATTGATCCTCCTCTATCAAATCTTCTTCGGATTCTTCCAGGGCATCCCGTAACTTGAGCGAATCAAGTAATTCTTGCCAGTGTAAGAATAATGGGAGGAACAATCCAACCTTTACAGGTTCATGAAAAGTGACCGGCAGAAGGGTATCACAATCGATCCCTATCCACCTGTAGAAAATGGCCGTATCCATACTGTCCACGATCCTGTCAAATTGCAATGTGTCGGTCATTACAAAGGTTGTATCTCTATTCTCTGTCAGTTGTTTCCTCGGTATTCTGATATACGCATCATATTTAAGCTCACCCCATTTTAATTCCGGATTCAGCTCCTTGATCTCATCAATCTGAACGCCATAATAAACTGACAGACTGTATAATGTTTCTCCTTTCCTTACATAATGATAAAAGAAATCATCGGATGGAAAAGTATCCCTGGGTTGTTGGTACTGTTTTTTAGGGATTTTAATCACCTGGTTTATCTGGAGATCACTGTATTCAACTTCAGGATTGTATTTTTCAATTTCCTCCACAGGTACTCCATATTTTTTTGAAAGGAAATATAAAGTTTCTCCTTCCTTAATAATATGGTAATTGAAATCATCGGTTGACTCGATAGAAATTTCTTCAGTATGAACAGGATCTGCCGGTATTTTCAGGACCATTCCTGCCTTCAATCCTGCGAAAATATCAGGATTTTCGAGAGCAATTATTTTCTCGCTTATATTGTAGGCTTTGCTGATAGCATATAGGGTCTCCTTATCTTTTACATAATGTATAAAATATACTTTTCCCTCCAGAATTATTTTATCTACTGACCGTTTCACTATTACCTCCTCCTGTTGCGAAAAAACAGCAGAGGCAAGTAAAAAAAATATAGAAACCAGAATTAATTTCCTCTTCACGAACAGTATTATATTTATTTGAAGCAAATTTTACCTAAAGTTTAATAAAAAAATATTTACTGACTCTCCCCACTTTTAATTGGGGCTGTTTCATAACCTTAATGAACTTAAATAATCCCGTATATTTTTTTCAATACGATTCAGCAAACCCGATGTGTCACTTCTGTTAAATTTCTCTCCAATGATATTTTCATATAATTCGATGTACCTTTCAGAAATTTGTTGAACAAATTCATCAGGCATTTCCGGCACAACCTGTCCCTCTTTGCCCTGAAAATTCCTTTCGATCAGCCATTCCCTGACAAATTCCTTCGAAAGTTGTTTCTGTGGTTCTCCTTTTTCCTGTCTTTCTTCATAACCATCAGCATAAAAATATCTCGAGGAATCAGGAGTATGGATTTCATCAATCAAATATATCTTATCATCCCGCATCCCAAACTCATACTTTGTGTCCACAAGAATCATGCCCTTTTCTGCTGCCAGTTCCGAACCCCGTTGATATAGTTTATAAGTATATTCCTCCAGAAGATTATAATGTTTCTCAGAGACAATTCCTCTTTTAATGATATCTTCCCTTGAGATATCTTCGTCATGACCCGCCGCCGCCTTTGTTGCAGGTGTAATGATGGGATCAGGAAATTTATCATGTTCTTTCATCCCTTCGGGAAGTCTGACACCGCATAATTCCCTGTTACCGGCCTTATAAACACGCCATGCATGGCCCGTCAGATATCCCCTTATAACCATTTCAACCTTAATTGGAACTGCAATCACTCCAACGGAGACATTAGGATCAGGAGTAGCCAGTTTCCAGTTTGGAACGATATCCTTTGTCGCATCCAGAAAATTTGTGGCTATCTGGTTAAGAACCTGCCCCTTATAGGGAATTCCTCTTGGAAGTATAACATCAAAAGCAGATATCCTGTCACTGACGATCATCACAAGAAACTTACCATCGATGTTATAAACATCCCTGACTTTACCATGGTAGATACTTTTTTGTCCGGGAAACTGGAAATCAGTTCGTGTAATAGCTTTTTCCATAATTTGAAACGATTTTATGTTAGTTTTTAAAAATTAATTATTCATGGTTCATCATAAAAAGACGATACTTATTATCCGATCCATATACATCCGTGTTTTCGGCAGGCTCAGTTATTTGAGTTCTAAAATTAATAACATATCTAATCAATCAGCACAAACTGTTAATCACCATTTTTTTTATAAGCTTCAACAATATATTTTACAAGTTTGTGTCTGATAATATCTCTTCCATCAAAATAGACAATGGATATCCCTTCAATGTTTCCCAACAGATCGATAGCTTTTAAAAGTCCTGAATCATCCCGTTTAGGAAGGTCAATCTGTGTGATATCCCCTGTGACGATGAATTTTGCATTTTTACCCATCCTGGTTAAAAACATTTTCAACTGGTTCACAGTTGCATTCTGTGCTTCATCAAGGATAACAAATGCATTATCAAGTGTTCTTCCCCTCATAAAAGCCAGTGGTGCTACCTGGATGGTATTGTC
>CAZRHW010000042.1:0-3964 GCA_964599785.1 uncultured Bacteroides sp.
TGGGAGCTAAAAACGCTGTTTTTCCTGCGGATGAGATTCTAAGGGAATATTACGATGAGGATGGTATTGAAGGGGTATGGTCAGATGAGGGAGCAGATTATGTTTCAGAATATGAAATTGATTTGGCGAAAGTCATTCCGCTTGTCGCAGTTCCCCATCAGGTGGATCATATCAAGTCTGTTCATGAAGTGGCTGGCAGAAAAGTTCACCAGGGTTTAATTGGAACCTGCACAAACGGGAGGCTCGAAGATTTACGCGTTGCTGCCGGTATACTGAAAGGTAAAACCATTGCTGAAGGATTTCAATTATTGGTTGTACCTGCATCAAAGGAAATATACCTGCAGGCGATTAAGGAAGGAATCATTACTGTACTTGTTGAGGCAGGTGCAAATGTATTGAGTGCATCCTGCGGTCCCTGTCTTGGAACGGGACAGGGCATTCCGGCTGATGGATTCACAGTTATCTCAACTGCAAACAGAAATTTTTTAGGGAGAATGGGTAACAAGAATGCAGAAATTTACCTTGCCTCTCCGGCAACAGTTGCATTTTCGGCTATGAAGGGAGTCATCACGGATCCTCGTGGAAAGGTATTGGGGGAAGTTTATCCATATAAAAAACAAATGGAACAGATAATGGATATCCCGCCTGGTGAAAAAAGGAAATTCAAAGGTGTGTGGAATTATGCGGATGTGAATAACCTGAACACCGACCAGATGTTTGCAGGAAATCTCACATACAGCATCATGAGTCCTGATGGCGCCGCCATTCTGCCGCATTTGTTTAAAGGTTTCGATCAGGCATTTGCTGAAGAAGTAGAATCCGGTGATATCATTCTTGCCGGTGAAAATTTTGGCTGTGGAAGTTCCAGGGAACATCCCTCTGTCGGATTGGCACATGCAGGTATAAAGGCTATCATAGTAAAATCGGTTAACCGTATCTTTTTTCGTTCATCAATTAATCAGGGACTTATACTGATAGTCAATCCCCAAATTATTGAAGTCTACAAACCGGGTGATAAGGTTGATGTTGATCTGAAAGCAGGATATATCTTATTAAATGACCAGAAGTTCTCTTTTGAACCATTACCGGATAAATTACTTGAGGTGATTGAAAAGAAGGGGCTGGTAAATTGGATAAAGGAAAAATGAAAAATCCGAGAATTGTCATTATCGGTGCTGGCGCAGTTGGGGGCATTATGTCAGCAATACTGAAAAAGTCGGGATATGATGTTCATCTTGCTGCCAAACATCCTGACCTGGCAATGAAAATTTCGCGTGAAGGTATTCATGTCTTCGGGCACTGTGGTGATATCAGGATAAAGGTCCCTGCAGCTGCATCAGTCTCAGATCTGGATGGATATTATGATCTGGCACTGATAGCTACCAAGGGGTATGATATGGCTGAAGCTGCAAAAAATATGCTTCCGTATCTCAGGAATGATTCAAAGGTAATTTCAATGCAGAACGGGATCTGTGAGGATGATCTTGCCAAAATAGTAGGAACAGAACGCACGGTGGGATGTGCAGTGGGCTGGGGAGCTACAATGCGGAAAGAGGCTGAGATAGAAATGACATCAGGGGGAGAGTTTGTGATCGGGAACTGGAAACGTGAAAAGGACGAACAACTGGAAAACATCCGTGAGATCCTCAACCATATTGTCCCGGCAAGAATAGTTGATAATATTGAATCAAGCCTGTATTCCAAACTTATCATCAATTCCTGCATCACAACACTGGGCGTAGTCTCCGGCCTTTACCTGGGAGAAATGCTGGCTATGAAAAAGGCAAGAAAGCTATTTATACAGATCATCTCAGAAGCTATTGCCGTAGCTGATACCATGGATTTAAAGGTAGAGCCATTCGCTCAAAAACTTGACTATTATTCTTTTCTGAAAAAGGGATTCCTCTCGGACTTTAAACGTCATTTGACTATCCGCGTAATAGGTTATAAGTACCGTAAGCTCAAATCGTCGAGCCTCCAGTCGATTGAAAGGGGAAAACGTACCGAAATTGATAATTATAACGGTTATATTGTGATGAAAGGAATGGAATGTGGCGTATCGACACCAGTAAATGAGCAGCTTACAAAGATGGTAAAGGAGATAGAGGAGGGCAGAAGGAAAATCACGGCGGAAAATTTTAAAATATTGATCGGGTGACTCCAGATCATGCGATCAGTACTTAAAACCAGGAATCCCGCCCGAAAGTATCGTTTGGTATGGCCGGGCAGGAAGCAGGAACCGGAAACCAGGAACCGGAAACCGAAAACCGGGAACCGAGAACAACAAAAGCGGCTGCCAAGCCGCTTTTGTAAGTACTCCCGGCGGGAGTCGAACCCACGACCTACGGCTTAGAAGGCCGTTGCTCTATCCAACTGAGCTACAGGAGCAATGAAGCGGTTGCAAAAATAAGAAAAAACGACCATAAATAAGGAAATTTTGTGTTATTTTCAAATGACAAATCCAACTGTGTAAATTTGTATAAGATCAGGTTTAAGTAGAACAACCCTGATTGCATATCGTATCGGGTAAGTGCTGGAATGATGGAATAGTGGAATGATGGAATATTCAGTGAGACTGGAATTTCATGAGCTTGCGAAATGAAATCCCTAGTCGAACTGATCCCGATTTATCGGGACTGGAATGCTGGAATGCTGGAATGCTGGAATGCTGGAATGATGGAATAGTGGAATAGTGGAAGAATGCCTCTATTTATAACTGTTAAGACTTAGTATTCCGATAATGATATTTAATTCATTGTTCCATTATTCCAATATTCCAGCAGGCTGAATTCTAAATCAATCATATTTAACTTATTAACAATTATTGTCATATCGAACAGAGGTTAATTTAATATTATATTCAAATGATGAACCTGGAAGAATTCCGGAAATATGCCCACCAGTGCGTCGACTGGATGGCCGATTATTATGAAAACATTGAAAAGTACCCGGTCAAATCGCAAGTAAAACCGGGAGAAATATTCAATCAATTACCGGGTAATCCGCCACATAAGGGAGAAACAATGGATCGGATTTTTAGGGACTTTAATTCATTGATCCTTCCTGGCATGACCCACTGGCAAAGCCCGAATTACTTTGCCTATTTCACTGCAAATACAAGTTATCCATCCATTTTGGCAGAAATGCTTACCTCAGCCATGGCCGCACAGTGCATGATCTGGGAAACATCTCCCGCTGCTGCAGAGTTAGAGGAAAAAGTTATGAATTGGTTAAAAACAATGATCGGATTACCTGATTATTTTGAGGGAGTTATCCAGGATACTGCTTCAACAGCTATACTTGTTGCATTGCTTACTGCAAGGGAAAAGTATACTGATTTTTCTGTGAATGAACAGGGCTTTACAGGGAATGAAAAATTCCGTGTTTACTGTAGTTCCGAGACTCACTCATCAATAGAAAAAGCAGTTAAAATAGCCGGCTTTGGGAAGAATAATCTTGTCAAAGTTGAAGTGGATCATGGTCTGGCGATCAATCCTTCAAAGTTGAGGGAAGCAATTCAGAAGGATATAAAGAATGGTTTACATCCATTATGTGTTATCGCAACTATTGGTACAACCGGGACCCTTGCTATTGATCCCTTGCATAAGATAGCCGTGATTTGTGACGAGCACAAGGTATGGTTACACGTAGACGCTGCTTTTGCAGGTTCAGCCCTGGTGTTGCCGGAGAACCGCTGGATGACAATAGGGATCGACCAGGTGGATAGTTTTGTCTTTAATCCGCATAAATGGATGTTCACTAATTTTGATTGTTCGGCCTATTTCGTTAAAGATAAAGAAGCTTTACTTAGAACTTTTGAGATCCTTCCGGAATATCTCAAGACCAGGACACGTGGTGAGGTAAATGACTATCGCGATTGGGGTATACAACTGGGAAGAAGATTCAGGGCTCTGAAATTATGGTTTGTTATCCGTAATTACGGGGTGGAGGGCATTTGCAAAAC
>CAZRHW010000042.1:4064-9219 GCA_964599785.1 uncultured Bacteroides sp.
CATGTTGATAGTGCCTGGAAACTGATTCAGGAAATGTCGGTCTCTTTACAGGATTAACGCGTTGAGTGATTTAAACAGAGATATGGATATTTAAATATTTGTAGAGGGGGTGTGTCACAACATAGAAAAAGGCTTAACCGCAAAGTAGGAAAAGAATCCGCAAAGTACGCAAGGTATTGATATTGAATCAGATACTTTTTGCGCTCCCTGCCTGCGTGCCGAGGCACTTCGGCAGGCAGGTTTGCCAAAACTTTGCGATCTTAGCGGTTAAATAGGGTTGTGACACACCCCCTTTACAAAAAATAATCTATGATTCAATTACTAAGTAGTTTTAATCGTACAAGGGGTGAAGATTACTTATTTATTGAATAAATACTTTTCCAATAATTTTTTACCCTGTTGTATAGCTTCACGGCCTGTTGATTCAATACCATACCAGCCACGGTAACCCGATTCATGGCAAAGTTCAATCATTTTCCTGGTTTGCTCTTCACTGGGCTGATTCCTGTAGGACATTCCACCTGCCCAGGGCAAGGTTTTTTCGAGATACCCAAAATTGTCAAATTCCGGCCCCGGGCTTCTCCAATCGGGATATGTTCCAAAATAAAGGTTATCTACTTTTTGCATCAGGGCTACCATCCAATCCGCATCGTTTGAAAAACCTCCATGATTTTCAATGAGGATACTGATTTTTGCCGGAACCGCATATTCAAGCATTTCGTGATATGTATCTGCAGCCCATTTCAGTCCATCTTCATTCGAGGCATCCTCAGGACCACGGCAATTGGTCCGTATTGCAGTACATCCGAGAAACTGGGCAATATCAATCCATTTTTGATGATTGATCACAGTCTGCTTACGTTCTTCTTTGGAAGGTGTGCAGGTCTCTCCTTCATCATCAATCATGATAAGGACCATGGTGACATTGTAATCCTCTGCATTCTTTTTCAGTCTTTTAAGATAGCCATAGGTCGGAACTTCAAACAGGGTATTTACAAATTCAATTCCATTGATATCAAAAACTTCCCTGGCAATTCTGGGAAAATCAAGTGTCTTCCATTGACCTTCCCGAATTTCCGCCACAAGTGCCCATTGGGCAAGGGAAATATCATCCTTTACCGAGTGGGGAGTAGGAGTAAAAGAAGGGAATTTAAAAGGATTCAAACTGACCAGGCCAACACCTGCAGCCACTGAATTTGATAAAAAATTTCGTCTTGTCATCATTGTGTTTACTTTTTACATTTTAGTTCGTGAATTATATTACAAGAAGGCATTCTAAATTTAAGAAATTCATTTGATTTTTGCGAATGAATAAAGATCTGATTTTCCTAAATATTTTAAGATCACAGATTAAAGCATATGCAATCCTCTTTAATCATACAAAACCGGATAAGATGGATCCTATAAATCCCGGATCATCTTTACACCTACTTTCTATAAATATTTATATCTTTAACTCAGATCCCAATGAAACTGTCCGCGAATTTGCTGCACAAATGCTGGGTGAGCTGAAGGCAATGGATGCAGTTGATCCGTTAATTACAGCTTTGAGAAATGCTGTTTTCATTATTCTTCAGGATAAATCTGATATTTACCTCGAGCCGCTCAAGAAGGTCTTGATGATGAGGATTTTGAAACAAGGTTTTATTCAAAGCAGGCGATAAAATTAACGAGGGAAAAATAGACCCTTGGAGCTTTTAAAGAGCTCCAAGGGTTATATAAAATATCGTCAATCATTGAAGGGCAAAAAACTGCTGATTATCTTTGATACCAAAGGTTTTCAACAGTTTATCCGGGTAAGTTCCCGGATGAAAAAATAGAAAATTGTATTGTTGCCTGGTATAAAAAAGTTTAATATCTTAATTCAATAATCTGAAATAAACCAAATGACTATGAAAAAAAATCTAGTTTCAGTTAATCCATCCCGAAGGGATTTTATTAAAAAATCAATCACAGGGATGGCTGGTTTAACCATTGTTCCGGGTTATGTACTTGGAAAGAACGGACGTATTTCTCCGAACGACAAGATTACAATTGCTTGTATTGGCGTTGGCTCACAAGGTTTAAGGGTTATGATGGATTTTCTGCGCTACGATGAAATACAGGTTGTATCAGTTTGTGACGTAAATACAGGTAGCAGTGGTTTTGTTGAATGGGGAGAGAATGAACTCAGGGATAAGATAAGGAGACTCCTCGAGAATCCTGGTTGGGGGGCCAACATCAAACCTGGTACAGCCGGCCTGAATCCTGCAAAGGAAGTTGTTGAAGCTTATTATGCTAAAAAAACAGGAAAAGAAAAATTCAAGGGATGTGGCACTTACATTGATTACCGGGAACTTCTGGCAAAGTCGGATGATGTTGATGCAGTTGTAGTCTGTACCCCCGATCATGCACATGCATGTATTTCTATGGCTGCCATGAGAAATGGAAAACATGTTTTCTGCCAGAAACCAATGGCACATACAGTATTGGAAGCCAGAAAAATGAGTGAATTGGCTGTTAAGTCCGGCCTGGCCACACAGGTTGCAATAGGAAATCAGGCTTCAGAAGCCACCAGGATTATTTGCGAATGGATATGGTCTGGTGCAATTGGTCAGGTACTTGAAGTCCATAACTGGTCAGACCGTCCTTATTGGCCACAGGGAATTAATAGGCCTGAAAATCCCGAACAAATACCTGATTACCTGAATTGGGATCTTTGGCTGGGCCCGGCTCCGGAACGGCCATACCATTCAGTTTATCAGCCTTTTGTGTGGCGTGGATGGTATGATTTCGGGTCCAGTTCAATGGGTGACATGGGGTGTTACAGCTTTGATACAATATTCAGGGTACTGAAGCTTGATGCACCGGAAAGCGTTCATGCAAGTTCAACACAAGTGTTTCCTGAAACCTATCCTTTAGCATCGGTTATGCATTTTAAATATCCGGCCAGGGGTGACCGGCTGCCTGTAACCATACACTGGTATGACGCAGGTATAAAACCTGCTTTGCCGGATGCAATGGAAGGGAAGGAGTGGAACGTGGATGGTTTGTTGTTTGTTGGTGAAACAGGTCAAATACTATGTGATTTCAACGGTGGGAATCCACAATTAATTCCTGATTCTGCTATGAACAACTTTAATCCTCCTCCAAAAACACTGCCCCGTTCACCCGGCAATTATGAAGAATGGATTAGTGCTGTAAAAGGTGGTAGTCCCGGAGGAGCAAACTTTGAATTCTCCGGAAAAGTTACCGAATCAATTTTACTCGGTAATCTTGCAGTACGTGCCGGTAGTGCAATCCATTGGGATAGTAAGAATTTAAAGATAACCAATAATCAGAAGGCCAATGAATATATACAGATGCATTACAGAGATGGCTGGGAACTGTAGATTAAAAGCGTCAAAATTCGTGTTTTCAGGGAGTGGTAATGGAAGGATTTCAACGGGTCCTTTTGAACGGAAGATATTAACCGTTTTATTATTTAACATTATATCAATTTAACCATTTAACCAAGTAACCAATTAATAAAAATTGTCATGAAAAATTTACTATTCGTCGTATGCCTTCTATCAGGCATGATTTTTACCGGTTTCGCCCAGCATGATACGATCAGGGTCATTGTAATAGGTGCCCATCCCGATGATTGTGACGGAGATGCGGGTGGAACGGCAATACTATGGGCTAAAATGGGACATGCGGTAAAGTTTGTTTCTGTTACCAATGGCGATGCAGGTCATTATGCAATGGGGGGAGGTGCATTGGCAAAAAGGAGAACAAAGGAAGCCATGGAAGCTGGCCGGAGGTTTGGTGTGGAATATGAAGTACTCGACCATCATGATGGAGAACTAACTCCTAACCTGGAGGTCAGAAAGGAAATTATCAGGCTCATTCGTGATTGGAAAGCTGATGTTGTTATAACACACCGTCCTAACGACTATCATCCCGACCATAGATATACTGCTATGCTTGTGCAGGATGCTGCATATATGGTTATTGTACCGAATATTGCTCCTGACACTCCTCCATTAAAGGTAAATCCGGTTTTTCTTTATTCAGAAGATCGTTTTCAGAAACCAAATCCTTTTGAAGCTGATATCGCTGTTGCGATTGATGACGTTTTAGACCAGAAGATATTTGCAATGTCTGCGCATGAATCACAATTTTTTGAGTGGTTACCCTGGACTAGCGGACGACTTGATGAAGTGCCGGCTGATAAAGAAGCCCGGCTTGAGTTCATTAAAAACAGATACAGAGGTGGCGTTTCCCAGGAGGTGCGTGAAGCTCTTGTTAAATGGTATGGAAAAGAAACAGGATCCTCAGTAAAATATGCCGAGGCTTTCGAAATATGTGAATTTGGCAGACGACCTGATGAAAAGGAAATATTAAGGTTGTTTCCAATGCTGGGGAAGAAATAATCCTTCTATTGTTCGAATTGAGGCCCTTGGATAATTGCACAACAAATTCATAATCATTACATTATGACAGATATCATTATTGCCACTGCACAGTTTGAGCATAAAAGCGGAGATAAAAAATATAACCTGTCAAAAATTGAAGAATTGACTGCTGTTGCTGCCAGCCAGAAGGCCTCTATTGTCTGTTTCCATGAAATGTGCATGACCGGATATGCTTTTATGAGAAGATCAGATGATAAGGAAATGCACACGCTGGCGGAACCTGTCCCGGGTGGTTCCAGTATGGAAATTCTTAGGGGAATTGCAGCAAAATATCAGGTTGCTATACTGGCCGGACTTCTTGAAAAGGATGGAACAAAATTCTACAATACCTATGTATGTGTGACTGGTGACGGACTGGTTGCAAAATTCAGGAAACTGCATCCTTTTATCAATAAATATTTATCTCCGGGGAATGAATATGTGGTTTTTGACCTGTATGGCAATAAATGTGGGATACTTATCTGTTATGATAATAATGTCATCGAAAATGTCAGGGCTACTGCACTGCTTGGTGCCGAAATTATTTTTATGCCCCATGTCACGGGATGTACACCATCTTCAATGCCGGGCAGGGATTATGTGGATCCATCACTGTGGGAGAACAGATATAAAGATCCTGTTTCTCTGAGAAGAGAATTTGATAGCAGAAAATACCGCGAATGGCTCCTGAGGTGGTTGCCGGCAAGGGCATATGATAACGGAGTTTATATAGTATT
>CAZRHW010000043.1:0-9154 GCA_964599785.1 uncultured Bacteroides sp.
CACATTATCTTCTAGGGTCTGACATATTTATCAAGTTGTTTTACCAGCATTTCCCGTTCAGTTTTTGTGAGTGATGTGATACCGATGGGGGGGTATTTAGCTATCGTTTTTTTAACTTTCTGGTAAAGGATCAGAGATTTTTTCAATCCGAGAAATGATTTTTTAATGTTAAATTTTGCAAGGGCGATCTTTGATATTTCGATGACTCTTTTCTTCCTGGCAATAGGGCGGATCGGATAGTACCGCAGGATGATCCTGTCGGTATCATCGTTGAAATAGAAATAGTTCAGATCAAGAAAAATGATAAAAATAGTTATTAACAGATAAAGACAGGCGGCAATCAGAATCAGATGAGATCTCTCAAGTCCGAGAAAGGGTTTATTGAACCATTTGGATCCCAGGAAAAAAACAATGAGAACAACAAAAAAAATGGCTATGCCCATTTTCCAGAGGGATAGCCTGATTGTTGTTATTTTATTATCAAAATTCATGATTCTCTGATTTATTAATTTTGCGTCTTTTCCTCTCCCTGGTTATCATGTTCATTTCCCTGCTTGTTTGTCCTGCTATTGAGGTATTTTCCTCGGTTCTTCTGATCAGGTATGGGAGTACACTTTTAACGGGACCATACGGTAAATATTTTGCAACATTATATCCTTCATGAGCGAGGTTAAAGGTAATATGATCACTCATCCCATAAAGCTGGGAAAAGTAACATCGTGGATCATTCTTCGGGATCCCCAGGTTTTCCATCAGTTGTGCAAGGTGAAGACAGCTTTTCTCATTATGTGTACCATTAAAGATTGATACCCTATCGATATTTTCAACAGCAAAAGCAAGGGCAGCATCAAAATCCCTGTCTGTACTTTCTTTATCAGGATGGATGGGAGAGGGATAGCCAAGACGTTCAGCCCTTTCCCGTTCTCTTTCCATATAGGCTCCGCGCACAAATTTTATACCAATGAAAAAATTACCCGAGCGGGCTGATTCCAGATCAAGATGAAATTTTTCCATACGGTCCCATCTGTACATCTGGTATGTATTATAGACAATAGCATTTTTCCTGTTATATTTTTCCATCATTTCCAAAACAACTTCATCGATGAATTTCTGGTAGCAATAATCTTCAGCATCTACCATAATAGGAACATTCAGATCAAATGCTTTTTTACAGAGTGTATTAATCCTGTTCCTGAAATTATCCGCTTCTTTTTCCTGTTCTGCTGACAACGGTTCACCGGCACTTTTTTTCTCAAGCACTTCACTGATTGCGAAGGCTGTCGGTTTAAATACTGTAAAGGGTATGAATTCATTCTTTGCTGCATTATCTATTGTCTGCAATGTTTCTTCCAGAGCAGCCTGGATCTCAACAAGGTTTTCCTTTCCTTCGACGGAGTAATCGAGAATGGATTTAACATTGTAATGGCTGAGTTTCATAACTGTCGGGAGGCAATCCCCAATGGTTTCACCACCACAAAAGTGGCTGTAGATAGTGGGTTTAACGATCCATTTAATCGGGAAATGGATATTTATCGCCAGACTTGATAAGAAACCCCCGAACCTGACAAGCGTCTTGCTGGAGATTGCTTTAAAAAGCCAGTAGGCTTTATCCAGGTCCCTTTCAGATTTAATCCTGAATGCAATTTCAGTACTGTCAAATGATACCATTATGTGGATTAAATTAAACGCATTGTTCGATTAAGCCGGGGATATTGATATTCACAAATTTGCAGAGCTCCCGGGTACCCGGGACGGCCCTGCAAAAACATTTTAATATTAATTACCTGGCAAGGTGAATCACACAACATGTTATATATAAACAACTTAGCTTAATCTGAACAATCCGTAAAAAGTATTCAACATATATACTAACGCGTTGTGCTATTGAATAATGCAAATTGTCAAATATGAATTTTTAAATTAAGCCGTGCCGCAGGCGCGGCTTAACTTAAATTTGATTATCAATATCATCGTCTTTAATAGCACAACAGGTTATACTACTCATTCGTAACAAAATAAATACGTATACAGAAAAAAACCTATGATAAAGATCAATTCTGATGATTTTTAATACTTTTAACTGATCAAGAGGCTTGTTTTAGCTAAGGCAAGGTTTTAAACCTCAGGACAGATGAATACCGGTAATTTCTAATCTCCTGTTCCCGGGATTTTGAACGGAGGCAATAAATGATTCACATAAGGGATTTTTTCTGATTATGGAATACTGTATTTATAAAGCTGACCGGAGTTTACGGGGTGAGATTACACTTCCGGCGTCCAAAAGTATCAGCAACCGGTTGCTGATTATTCAGGCACTTTCACCGAAGCAATTTCAGATCAGCAATTTGTCTGACAGTGATGACACCTGTGTTTTGAGTGATGCCCTGACAGCCGATAAAAAGACTGTTGATATCAGGCATGCTGGTACATCGATGAGGTTTTTAACAGCCTACCTTTCCATGGAGGGTGGTGAAAAGGTATTAACCGGATCGGATCGCATGAAACATCGTCCTGTTGGCGAACTTGTGAATGCTTTGAGAGCACTGGGTGCAGATATCAGATATCTTGAAAAGGAAGGTTACCCCCCCCTTATGATCAGGAGTAAAAAGTTGAAGGGTGGTAAGTTAAAGATTGACAGCAGTTTCAGCAGCCAGTTTATAAGTGCACTTTTGCTGATTGCACCGGTATTGGAAAAGGGACTTCAATTAAAGCTGACCGGGCATACTGTTTCATCAGCTTATATCAATCTCACCCTTAAGCTAATGGAATCATGCGGGATCAGTTATGATTGGACGGGTGATCAGATAACGATCGGGGCACAGAAATATGATCCTGTTGATGTGGTGGTGGAGGCCGATTGGAGTGCAGCCTCCTACTGGTATGAGATGGCTGCGATATCTGAAGATCCGGATATTATTATCAGGGGTTTATCTTCCCGGAGTTTACAAGGTGATGCTGTTTTAGCTGAGATTTGCACGGATTTTGGTATCAGTACGGAATACCTTGATAACGGAATAAGGCTATCCGGCAAAGCCGGGACCATCACAAAGTTTAACCATGATTTTACTGATCATCCCGATCTGGTTCAGACATTTGCCGTACTTTGCGGGTTAAGGAGCATTCCATTTCATTTTACGGGAACAGAAACCCTCAGGGTAAAAGAAACGGACAGGATTCTGGCACTGGTAAAAGAACTGTCAAAGTTCGGGATTCGGATTCATTCCGCTGATGATGGCAGCAGTATGGGATATCATGGGGAATCCACTATGGATAGTGGCAGGATAAGGATTGATACTTACCAGGATCACCGGATGGCTATGGCATTTGCTCCTGCTGCCATTTCCGGATACGAACTTATCATTGTTGATCCGGATTTAGTGAGCAAGTCCTATCCCGGTTACTGGGAAGACCTGAAAAAAGTCGGATTTAATATAACAGGTTGAAGCTGATTATCTTTTTTTTCTAAAAAATTCTATCATCAATTCCGCACATTCTTTTTCGAGTATACCGTGGAACACGGTTGCTCCTGGATGGACAATCTCCCGGTTTATCCTGGTGAATCCTGCTTTCGGATCGGCTGCGCCATAAACGATTTTCGGGATCTGTGCCCAGAAGCATGCTCCCGCACACATTATACAGGGTTCAATAGTGACATAAAGGATTGTTTCAGTAAGGTATTTTGCTCCCAGGGAATTTGCTGCGGAGGTAATTGCCAGGATTTCGGCATGAGCAGTCACATCATTCAGCAACTCTGTCATATTATGTGCACGGGCGATGACCCTGTTTTGTGACACGATGACGGCACCTACGGGCACTTCATTTTTAACTGCTGCCAGGCGGGCTTCCTTAAGTGCTTCATGCATGAAATATTCATCGGAGAATAATTTATTGGGCTTTGGTGACATAACTTTTTTATTAATTTCGCAATTTATAAATAAACAATAAGAAATATGTACAGAACACACACATGTGGTGAATTAAGATCAGAGCACGAGGGAAATCGTGTAACTCTTGCCGGGTGGGTTCAGCGGTCAAGAGATTTTGGGGGGATGACATTTGTTGATTTGCGTGACAGGTATGGTATCACCCAGCTTGTATTCAACATCGACATCAACAAAGAGTTATGTCAGCGGGCAAGGAAACTTGGCCGCGAGTTTGTCATTCAGGCATCCGGAACAGTTGAGGAAAGAAGCAGCAAGAACCCGAAAATTCCGACCGGTGATATTGAGATCCTCGTGGAGGAGATGAAGATCCTTAATCCGGCAGTAATTCCTCCGTTTACCATTGAAGATGAAACTGACGGAGGTGAGGATCTGCGGATGAAGTACAGGTATCTTGATTTGAGGAGATCCATCATGAAGAAGAATATCATACTCAGGCACAGGATGGCCCAGGAGGTAAGGAAATACATGGATTCACAGGGATTTATAGAAGTTGAAACACCTGTTCTAATCAAGACGACCCCTGAAGGAGCGAGGGATTTTGTGGTCCCGTCGAGGATGAACAGGGGGCAGTTTTATGCGCTTCCCCAATCTCCCCAGACATTCAAGCAATTGCTCATGGTGGCAGGGTATGACAGGTATTTCCAGATTGTAAAATGTTTCAGGGATGAAGATTTGAGGGCAGACAGACAGCCGGAATTTACCCAGGTTGATTGTGAGATGGCTTTTGTTGAACGCGACGACTTGCTGGATGCTTTCGAGGGATTAGCCAAACATTTATTCAGGACCATTCTTGGGGTTGATATTAACTACAACTTTCCAAAAATACAATATGATGAAGCCATCGAGAGGTATGGGACAGATAAGCCGGATTTACGGTTTGAGATGCTGATTCATGACCTGACTGCTCATGCAAAGGGGAAGGGATTCAGGGTATTCGATGAAGCGGAGTATGTTGGTGCCATATGTGCCAGGGGATGTTCAGAATATTCCAGGAAAGATGTTGATGAAATCACGGCATTTGTTATGAAACCTCAGATAGGGGGGAAAGGATTGATCTCCGTCAGGGTGAACCAGGACGGTTCACTTAAGTCTTCTGTGGATAAATTTTACCCGCCGGAAGATCTGAAATTATGGGCAGACGTGACAGGAGCGCAACCCGGAGACCTTTTGCTGCTGATGGCCGGTGCCAGGCATGCAACTTTAAAAGCCCTTGGTGAGCTCAGGCTGGAAATGGGTAACCGCCTGGAGCTGCGTCCTGACGACCTGTATAAACCACTCTGGGTTGTTGATTTTCCGTTGCTTGAGTGGGATGAGGAAACCAAAAGATATTATGCCATGCATCATCCTTTCACTTCTCCCAAGCTGGATGATATCGAAAAATTTGCTACCGATCCGGGAAAGGTTAAAGCCAATGCATACGACCTGGTCATAAATGGTGTTGAGATTGGAGGTGGATCTGTGAGGATTCACGATGAAAAGCTGCAGAAGTTAATGTTTAAAAATCTTGGATTATCTGAAGATGAAGCCCAGGAAAAATTCGGATTTCTGATGAGTGCTTTTCGTTACGGTGCTCCCCCTCATGGAGGCATTGCATTTGGATTTGACAGGTGGGTCGCTTTATTTGCCGGTCTTGATTCTATAAGAGATGTGATAGCATTTCCAAAAAATAATGCAGGACGGGATGTTATGATTGATACACCATCATCCATATCGGATGTGCAATTTAAAGAGTTGGGAATTAAGTTAAACGATTAACTGACCATTTCTCATTAGTAGTACCGTGGATTGCTTCATTATACGACTTAGAGGAGATATTTATATTTTAACATTCGCAGGGGTAATATCATGCCCTCAATAAAAGGCTTCACGCAAAGATCACAAAGGTTATATTTGGTTTTTACTCTACAATAAAAGATGAATTTCCGGCACCGGCATGACCATCCGGTCCGACGCCTTGGAGCCGAACGTCAAAAACGCCTTTCCTGTCGGAACTGTAAAAAACTGTTTCGGCATGTCCAAGAGAATCGGTAATGATTGACGGGGCCCAGAATAATGTTATACGGTCATCGGGATAAAGATAATCGAATTCTGTTCCATATTTTGGTGAATAGAATTCCTTTGGATGGTGATATCCGAGCATTTGAAAGTTGAGGACACCTTTCTTCATAAATTTTCCTCTTTTGGTATAAATTGCAATCACGCCATTTGCTCCTCTTGATCCATAAATAGATGCACTTGGACCTTTTATCACTTCAATTCTTTCAATATCATGTGGATTCAGAGACTCAACAGCAGTTGCGTCTACCGGAATATCATCAATCAGGTAGAGGGGTTCTGTACTCAGCACAAATGAATTAACACCCCTGATGAGGATAGAATTACCTGTGACCATTACTCCGGGGACTCTTCCCTTAATGATATCAAAAACGGAGGGATAATTTGCCAACTGATCATTAACATAAATCACGTTATCCGGTTTACCGTGAATACCCTGAAGTGTGGGTGATTCCGGATCCTTTTCCGGTTCTTCATAAGGTCTGAAAATATTTGTGCCTGTAATTGGCATTTCTTTGGTATAGCTTGTATAGAGTATATCTGATTTCGGGGATTCTGTTTCATCGAGATGGATTACAAGATTTTTTCTCCCGCTGGCTCTTTTGGCAGTAATTTCAATATTAAGGGTATCTTCATAGTCCGGAAGATTGAACAGGTACTTCCCTTTCTCATTTGTACGTGCATTATAGACGTCGTTATAACCACTTTGAACGGTTAATGTAACGGGAATGTTTTTAAGAGGCAGATTAAAGAATTCCCGGGTAATTTTACCCTGGGCAGTTAATCCTTTTTCGACGGAATAATCGATTTTCAGGGGTATGGATTTCACCACGTTATCCCATACAAACCGTCTCCATCCCTGTGTCATCATCAGCCAATCCAAAGCATGCCGGGTCTCAGGTGTGTTTTTTTCAAAATAATAATCCGGATTCTGTATTCTTCCTTTAAGATCAGAAACAAGCAATAAATAACTTGAAATATCTGAATAAAAATCACTGGAAATGATATTTGATTCCTGATCAGATACAGCAAGAGAAAAATTACTGGCTACAGGATTATTTTCATGATCCCTCACATCGATTTCAAGTGTAATTTTTTGACGGGACCCGTATGTTTCTTTATCTGTTTCAAGATCAATATTGAGCTGATCATGATGGTTGACGAATACAAGCCGTTCGCATTGTGGTTCTGATACCTGATCGAAGAGTGTTAAGGTTAAAATTCCTGTTGGGAATAGATTTGTCGGGATTTTGATTTCAGCCTGCCCTGATTTCAGCCTGAGGGTATTAGAATAATGGATCTGACCTCTGGTATGACCAATAATAACAACTTCCGGATCATTGAAGGTACTGCGGATTTTTATGATAATCTCCTCATTGCTCCTGTTGTCAGTGCTGAGGGTATATCCTGCACTGAGAGGTTCGGGAAATGTTATTTTTTCTTTCCTGTCATTGTCCAGGTAAATTATTGCGTAATATTTTTCATTCGGTTCAGGTTTAAATGTAAAATCCCCCATACCCTGATAATCGGTACGGAATTCTGTAATACTCGTTCCTTTCTTGTTAAAGACTTCACCATGGACATCCACGCCAAGGCCCAGGTCGTTAATTGCTTTAAAGGCCACCCTGCTTTCTATTCCATTTATGAGCCATCCACCTTCAGGGAAAAACTGGAAATCTGTTTTTCCCGATTTTCTTACACTTTGCCTTTTAAGCTTTTTATTGGCCAGTTTTGCATCTCTGTAAAGATTTTCTGAAAATTCGGGATTCAGCACGTTAATCTGGCAGTGGAAAAAAAAGTCATCCCCAAAATTTCTCATCCAGTTTGTATAAGCCCTTAGTTCATACAAACCTGTCGGGATTGTATCTAAAATTGAAAATTCACCATGGGCATAGCCATCTTTAATCTTGATAAGGCGGGTCATGATGGTATGTCCGAAAGAATTCACGAAGTCAACGATAAGGGTGTTGCTGTATGAGCTTGGCACATGTGTAACAGCGTCGAGGAAATAAACCTTGAACCATAAAATTTCCCCGGCCTGGTATGTTTGTTTATCGAGATGAACATAGACCTTTTGCTGGGGATATTTATCATAATAAGCATGAAGTTTTTGCGGGATATCACTACCGGGAGCCAAAAATTTGAAATCCCCCTCACTGAAAGAAATTAAAACAATCCCTGCGAGGATAAAAATCCATGTTATCATCAACCGGATTTTGCGTTGAATCATGTTTGGTAGATTATAGTACAAAAATAGGATGAAAACCTCTCTTTACCAACTAAATTCACCCAATTTGTCGAGTTTTCCCCAATATTCGTGCGCTTTTCCGGTATATCGGTCAGATAATCGTTCTTACCACCAGGATGGGGACCACAAAGAATTCCAGTATTTCAGATCATTTTATTTTAGTAATTTTGCATTCTTTTAAGGTTCATTAGTTAAAATATACAGAAATGTCAGGTCACAGTAAATGGTCGACAATAAAAAGGAAAAAAGGAGCTGCAGATGCCAGGAGGTCAAAGGTTTTTTCCAGGGTATCGAAGGAAATCAGTATAGCTGTTAAAGAAGGTGGTCCTGATCCGGATAGTAATCCAAGGCTTCGGCTGGCTGTTGCGAATGCCAGGGGTGTAAATATGCCGAAAGAAAATATTGAGCGGGCAATAAGCAATGCAGACAAAGATGAAGCAGATCTTCAGGAGGTCTCATTTGAAGGATATGCTCCCAATGGCATTGCACTGTTCATTGAATGTATGACGGATAATAATAACAGAACGATCAGCAATATCAGGTCTATTTTTAATAAGCGTGGTGGTAATCTGGGTATTTCCGGTTCAGTAGGTTATATGTTTGACAGAAAAGGTGTTTTTACAATCTCAAAGGGTGATTTTAATTCAGAAGAATTCGAGCTTGAAATCATAGATGCAGGAGCAGAGGATATTGAAGCAGAAGGAGACATTTATATTATAACAACCAGTCTTGAGGATTTTGGCAGGGTTCAGAAAGAGCTGGAAAGGATGAAGATAACACCAGATACTGCAGAGCTTCAAAGAATACCCCAGGAAACCAGGAAACTTGAATCCGGTGAAGCGATAAAAATTCTACGCATCATTGAGGAATTTGAAGAGTTGGATGATGTACAGAATGTATATCACAA
>CAZRHW010000044.1:0-9143 GCA_964599785.1 uncultured Bacteroides sp.
TTTTATCTTTTATCTTTTATCTTTTATCTTTTATCTTTTATCTTTTATCTTTTATTATGATAGACCCTGTTTACTTTAAGACTTACAGCAATGGGACTCTAAAGGAAAGAATAACCGTCCTCAGGGAAAAAATGAAGTGTTGTACCCTCTGCCCCAGAAACTGTAAAGTTGACCGGTTATCAGGGGAAACAGGCATATGCAAGACCGGTGAATATGCTGTTGTATCTAGTTACATGCCTCATTTCGGTGAAGAAGCTCCGCTGGTAGGGAGCCATGGATCAGGGACCATTTTTTTCACCCATTGTAACCTGCACTGTAATTTTTGCCAGAACTACGATATATCTCATCAGGGCCAGGGACAAAAGGTCACTGAACGGGAAATCGCAGATATGATGCTCAGCCTTCAGGCCCTGGGTTGCCATAACATTAATTTTGTAACTCCTACACATGTAGTACCACAAATATTATCAGCTCTATATCTGGCTATAAAAGATGGGCTGCATCTACCCCTGGTTTATAACAGCAGTGGTTATGATCTTGTCGATACGTTGTCGTTACTCGACGGGATCATTGACATTTATATGCCCGACTTCAAATTCTGGGATCCTGAGATTGCCAGGGTCACCTGTGATGCCCCCGATTATCCCGAAATTGTAAAAGCTGCCCTGAAGGAAATGCATCGTCAGACCGGTGATCTCATTATTGATCATGATGGTATTACCAGGAAGGGTTTACTGGTCAGGCATCTAGTAATGCCCGAAAATATGGCAGGAACAGGTAAGATTATGGAATATATAGTTGCTCACATCTCTGCGAACTCATATGTAAATATCATGCCTCAATACCGGCCCTGTTTCAGGGCATATGAACATCCGCCTCTTAACCGTCCTATTACACGCGAAGAGTTTTACAGTGCGGTCGAAATGGCCAGACAGGCAGGGATCAGTCGTCTCGATAAAATGAAAGTATTGTAAAGTGCTTAAGATGTACGCCAGATTTTTATAAATTTACATAATTATTAATCTATATATTTTTCCTTATGGAAAGCAAGAAAATAACTGTTAAACATTATCTGAATAAAAGGGCCAAACCAAGGGAATATAAAAAAGAGATGTATTATCCCCTGTATGTCCAGCTCATTGTTGATGCTAAAAAAGCCCAGATAAAAAGCAGGATCTATGAGCATTTTGAAATATATGAAAGTGAAATTAACAGCATCACCAAAAAAGATAAAGAACTTGACAGGTTGATCCTGGACGGGTATTTCAGTGATAAGCAGATTGAGAAGATCTATGCTAACCATATCTTTCCGCTTTACCAGTTATTATGCGACGAGATCAATGTGATCAGGCGGATTATTATCCTGATGAAACCCTTTGAAAATAAACAATTCACCCTGAATAATTTTTCATCTGAATATGAGAAACACATCACTGAAATTACAGATATAATAGATGACAATATTAAGCATGATTATCGTGAAAACCTTAACCGTATCTTTCTGAAAACTGTTGATAATAAAGCTGAAAAACGGGCATTTAATATCTCGAACTACTTCATTCACTATATCAGCTGGAATTATTCTTTTACCAATTTTTATGAAACAACATATGAGGTTATTCCGAGTGAATTAAAATATATTGAGAATTATCTCGACGAGGAACTTCGTACAGCCATAAAAGCATACCTTGCATACCATTCAAAAGCAAATATCCTGAAGCGATATATGGAAAAAAAGGAGCATGGACTGATTTCAACCCTTTCCTACCTTGACTGGCTCACAGATATTAAAAGCTTCATCCAAAAGGAATTTACTTCGATATTCGGAAAAAAGAAATCTGTCCAGCTGGTATCTTCTCTTGACAGGATCCTGGAGAAAGTGACACATGGGAAGTAAGAAGTGACTAAAATTTGGAATTTAAAATGACTAAAATTGAAGTGTGAGCAAAGGGTTTGGGGAAATTAGGACAATTTCTAATTTTTGCTCATTCCAAAATTTTAGTTCTTTTTTCTTTCCTGAGCCTTAGCCTGAGCCTTAGCCTTATTTATAATTTTAGCTCATTCCAAAATTTTAGCTCATCCCAAAATTTTAGTTCTTTTTTCTTTCCTGAGCCTCAGCCTCAGCCTTAGCCTTTTTTCCAAATTTTAGCTCATTTTAAATTTTAGTCATTCAATAAATATCAATCCTGTATTTTTTAAGCTCCTTATCCAGAGCCCTGGCATTTCCCGTTATGCTGTCAAGATGTTTCCAGAATTGTTTGCCATGATTTTTATGTACTGTATGAACCAGCTCGTGAAGCAGAACATAATCGGAAAGATGTTTTGGAAGCCGCATAAGATGGAGGCTCAGATTAATATTATTCTGATGTGAACAGCTACCCCATCTTGACCGGTTGTTTTTAATGACCACCCGTTTCATATCAAATCCGTGCAAACGTGCCAGTTCTCCTATTCTGGCCGGAAGGTATTTTTTTGCCTCTTTTCGCCAGGCAGCTTCAATCCCCCACCGGATCATTTCCTGCATAATTTTTTCTTTTATATCCCTGTCAGCCGGACAAAATACCATGATTTTCTTATCCTTTACTATCACTTTTGGATGTTTTTCATCGGTTCTCAGGAATTCAAGGGAATGCTCTGCTGTTTTGAATGAAGTGTGTTCATCGAAAAGCGTATGATTATTTTCAACAACCCTTATGTTCCTTATTGTCTGACGGATCCATGGCTCCTTTTCCTCAATGAATTTTTCAGCCCTGTTAAAACTAACAAGAATGGGTATTGTAACCCTGATACCTTCGAATGGCCGGATAGTAATGGAAAGCCTCCTTGCATTCGGATTTTTTCTTATTTTAATCTCTCCGAAGTCTTTATGGTCAATTATTTTCTCCGTCAGATTCACAGGTTATCGGAATAATGATAAATATCGTAAAAAAATAAATTTGCCTGATTTAATCATTGATTCATGTATATGTCTGAATAATAATAAGTTGCTTGTTTATAAAATTTCTGCGCAGTCCGAAAAAATGCACTTATCTGTATCTTCGGTTAATTTGCAGGACGCCCGATACCATTTAATCATTATATTTGAAATTCTTTTTTTAAAAGCAGTGTAAAAATATGGAACAAATTAAATATTTCTTTTATCTGATCCTGTTTATTATTTTTTTCAGTCCGGATATTGCATCAGGGCAAAAGGTCTGGAAACTGGAAGATTGTATACAATATGCTTATGATAATAATATTATGATCAAGCAGCAGGCAGTCGCTACTGAATATAATTCAAATATTCTTCAACAATCAAAAATCGCGCTTGCACCAAACCTGAATGCAGGTTCATCATATGGAATTTCCTGGGGCCGTGCATTGGATCAAACAACCTATGAATTTACTGAGAATCAGCGCATTATGTCATTAAACATGAATGCTTCCAGTTCAGTGACACTTTTTAACGGACTTCAGAAATTAAATACGATCCGGCAGAATGAATTTAATTTGCTGTCCAGCCTTCAGGATCTTGAAAAATACAAGAATGATATAGCACTGGCCATTGCTGCTGCCTATCTGCAAATCCTTTTTAATGCCGAATTACTTGGGATTGCCGAAAACCAGCTTGGAATCACACAATCACAGGTAACCAGAACGCAGAAACTGGTCGATGCCGGAAGCCTTGCCCGGGGATCTCTTCTTGAGATACAGGCCCTGGCTGCATCTGAAGATTTGAATGTTGTTAATGCCAGAAATCTTCTCGACATGTCATACCTGAACCTTATCCAGATTCTCGATCTTGATTCGGTGGGTGATTTCACCATTGAAATTCCCGAATTTGGAGATATTGCTACAGAAGAAATTCTTTTAACAGTCAGTTCTGTATTCAATGAAGCTGTGACTTTTCTGCCACAAATCAAATCTGCTGAATATCAATTGTCCGGTTCAGAAAGAGGATTGAGTATAGCCAAAGCATCAAGGATTCCAAGTCTTAACCTCAGCAGTACTATTAGTACAGGGTACTCAGATATCAGGGAAAGGTTTAATCCTGCCACCCTTGAAATGGAACCTTATCCCTTCCCCGATCAGTTGCAGGATAACAGAAGTACTACCCTTTCCCTTGGTTTACGTGTTCCGATTTTCAACGGATGGATGGCCAATACAAATATCAGCAATGCAAGGTTGGGTGTTATGAATTCCAAACTCATGCTTGAAACGGAACGGAATAATCTTTACAAAGAAATCCAGCAGGCATATGCAGATGTTAAAGCCGCACAAAAAAGATACCTTGCTACACAGCAGGCACTGGTATCCATGGAAGAATCATTTATGTATACCGAACATAGATTTGAAGTAGGACTGGTTAACACTGTTGACTATAATGCTGAGAAGAACAGGCTTGCAACCACTCAATCAGATCTTCTCCAGGCAAAGTATGATTATATTTTTAAAATGAAAATCCTGGATTTTTACAGAGGTCTTCCGTTGTCCCTGAATGAATTATAAAATATTAACAAAAAATATTCCCAGAGAAATGAAAACAAAGAAAATTCTAACGTACGTCATCATTATTGCAGTCGTTTTTATTATCCTGGCAGTTGTTGGGAAAAAGGTCGGTTGGTTTGGAAAGGAAGAGATTATCAAGGTAGCTGTTGAAAAGGCTGAAGCCAGGAGTATTATTGAAACCATTACCGCAAACGGGAAGGTACAGCCCGAAACAGAAATTAAACTAAGCCCGGAAGTTTCAGGAGAAATTGTTGAACTCAATGTTAATGAAGGAGATTATGTGCAACATGGAAAATTGCTGGTAAAGATTAAACCCGATATGTATTTATCAGGCAGGGACCGTGCAGAAGCTATGCTGAACTCTGCAAAAGCAAGACTGGCGCAGGCGGAAGCACAATTTATCCAGAGTGAATTATCCTATAACAGGAATAAAACATTATGGGAACAAAAAGCTATTTCTGAATCTGAATATGAAAATGCAATGGCAACCTACCGTATGTCTCAGGCTGAACTTGAATCGGCAAAATATTCTGTGAAAAGTTCCGAAGCTTCCCTTAAAGAAGCTGAAGAAAGCCTTATCAAAACCTCTATTTATGCTCCTATGACAGGAACAGTTTCCATGCTTAATGTTGAAAAGGGCGAACGCGTTGTCGGTACGTCAATGATGTCAGGAACTGAGCTGATGCGGATCGCAGATCTGAACCGGATGGAAGTTTTGGTTGAAGTGAATGAAAACGACATCGTCCGTGTAAACATGCATGATACGGCCATCATCGAGGTGGACGCATTCCTTGGTGAACAATTTAAAGGTATCGTCACTGAAATTGCCAATTCGGCGAATACAGCCGGTCTGGCTACCGACCAGGTCACCAATTTTGATGTGAAAGTATTCCTTCTCCAGGATTCTTATCAGGCCCTGATTGATAAAGGTTATTTAAATCCTTTCCGGCCGGGTATGTCAGCAACCGTGGATATTCAGACAGACATAAAAAATAATATCCTCACTGTACCTATTCAGGCTGTTACCACACGAACTGATTCAACAATTGCTGCAGAAACTGAAAATCCTGATCAGGAAAATGAAGAGAAAACTGATGAACAGAAAACTGATGAAGAGTTATCAGAGGTTGTTTTCGTTACTGAGGGCGGTAAAGCTGTTATGAAGATAATAAAAACCGGCATACAGGATAATAACTACATCGAAATAACAGAAGGTCTTCAACCTGATGAAGAAGTTATTGTTGCTCCTTATACTGCCATCACTAATAAGCTGAAAACAGGAAGCCTGATCGAAGTTGTGGATAAAGACGATCTGTTTAAAACAAATAAGAAGAAAAAAGAATAACCAATACCTTCTGATTCTTCCTAAATGGAATTTACACATGGCATTGATACTGAATATTGAAACTTCGACAACAGTTTGTTCCGTATCACTTGCCAGGGATGGTGAATTATCAGACCTGAAAGAAAGCCGGGATGAGAAATCCCATACGGCGCTGCTTACAATATTTATAGAAGATATACTGTCTTCCTGTCAATCTGATATTTATGAACTCGACGCAGTAGCTGTCAGCAAAGGTCCGGGATCTTATACCGGATTAAGAATAGGTGTATCGGTTGCTAAAGGAATAGCGTATGGAGCACGTTGCCCTCTTATCGGTATCAATACTTTGCAGGCAATGGCATATGCTGGTGCCAGCCGGCTGATGCCCGTTGATCATCCGGAGAACACCCTTCTCTGCCCAATGATTGATGCCAGGAGAATGGAGGTTTATCTCGCATTTTATACTGCCGATATCATACCTGTTAAAGACATTACCGCAGAAATTATTCATCCCGGAAGTTTTTCTGAAATGCTCCGGGATCACATTATCTGGTTTTTTGGCAATGGTGCGGAAAAATGCCGGAACTTTCTTCATCATCCAAATGCCAGATTTCTGGATAATATAGATCCTTCCGCAAGATCAATGATCAGGATGTCTGAACAGGCTTATCATGAACAACATTTTGAAGATCTGGCTTATTTTGAACCATATTACCTGAAAGATTTCATTGCGACAATTCCAAGAAAGAATATATTTTCATAATTATTTTGACTTAAAAGAGAAGATTGATATTTAACCTGACGTGCTATTGAAACGACTACGTAACTGAATGATAGGTTATTTTTATAGAATCTGTATCACACCCTCTTTTTCACGCAAATGCACCGAGGAAGGTTTGCCCGGTGGAATGCAAAGCATTGACGGAGTCAATATTCCACAGGGAGAGCCTGCCTGCCGGCAGGCAGGGATTTAGGAGAGGGGTGAAATAAATTATAAATATATTTTTATTTATGGATTTAATAAGAGCCGCGCCGTGGCCCTACTAATATTTTAATTTCATTATCTTTTTTTCGCGCAGCTTCTTGATATATAACTAATTTCATGACCAATGTTTACGTAAAAGATAAAACAAACTAAAAAATTCTGGCATGAAAAATGGAGTTTCATTAACCAGGAACAGGTTTCTCTATATTCAGGAGGAATTTACCCCATCGTGCACTTAAACAGAAGATATTCATATTCTTGCATGATTTATTTAAAATGATGATCAAACAACATATCGAATTATTTTCCCGGAGGTTTAAAGCTCTTCTGACCATTTTTATTTTTTTTCTTTCATTATTCACTGCGTACGGACAAAACTGTTTTATTCCCGGCGAAGAACTCAGGTACAGTATCTGTTTTGGCCCTATCAATGCCGGTGTGGCTGATATTAATTTAGTCGAAACATATTATGGCGATAAGACAGTATTCCATTCAAAACTGATCGGCAGGTCTTCCGGTTTTGCAGATAAGATTTATAAGGTCTATGATACCTATGAAAGTTATTTTGACAGTATCAGGATTCTGCCCATCACATCAATGCGTGATATCAGGGAAGGAAGATACAGGAAAAAAAATATTGACACCTATAATCATAATAACAATATTATATCCTGCGGAAATAAGGGAGAGATCCAGGCACCACCGGATATCCGTGATGTTATGACTGCTTTTTATTTTATGAGAAATTATAATTTCAGTTCACTTAAAAAGAAAGATATTGTTAAGATCGAAATGTTCTTTGATGACGAACTAATGACGTTCAGGTTGCATTATCTTGGTACAGAACATATCGAAACAAAAATGGGAGAATTCAATTGCCTGAAATTCATCCCTGAGATTGCAGAAAAAAAGAAAAATGAAAAAACTGAAAATATCTCACCAACTCCCAAAGACGATATGATACTTTGGATCTCGGATGATCCGAATCATGTTCCCATCCGGGTAAAATTTGATCTTTTTATCGGATCAATCAAGTGCGATCTTATCGGATATAATGGCCTGAAATACTAAAATTCTTTTTCCCTTCAAACCAGAAAATATATTTGCTATTTTTAGGCCAAAATTAAAATCAGTCCCATGGCAACGACAGCGGATTTCAGGAATGGATTATGTATTGAATTTAATAATGATCTTTATACCATTGTACAGTTTCAGCATGTTAAACCCGGCAAAGGCCCTGCCTTTGTCAGAACAAAATTAAAAAGCCTGAGAACAGGTAAAGTAATTGATAATACCTTTTCTGCAGGTGTAAAGATCAATACAGTCAGGATCGAAAGAAGGCCATACCAGTATCTCTATTCCGACGAAACAGGATATCATTTCATGCATCTTGAAACATTTGAACAGATTATGATCGATGAAAAATTTATCGAAGCACCTCTGTTAATGAAAGAAGGCCAGGAAGTTGAGATTGTGATCCATGCAGATACTGAAACTCCCATTTCCTGTGAACTGCCTCCTTTTATTATATTGGAAGTTACTTACGCCGAACCCGGCATTAAAGGAGATACTACATCATCAACTACCCTTAAACCTGCAACACTGGAAACCGGAGCAGTTGTGAATGTTCCTATTTTCATTAATACGGGTGAAAAAATTAAAATTGACACCCGGACGACTGAATACGTTGAACGGGTAAAGGAGTAAGAGAAGCATTTGTTATTGAAAAATCTTTACCTTTACTTTGCTTTGAATATCCAATGATAGATGGCAAATAAATCATCCCTGCAAAGGTTAAAGCTTTATTCTTTTAAACTAAATTCCCTGTTGGAAATCACCCAGGCAATTAATGCCAATCTATCCATTGAAGAATTACTTGACAGATACAGGGGTATTTTGCAGGATGAACTGAATATTGGTAAGATCGTCATTTATAAACTTAACGATACCTGGGAAAAAATCCTTGCTTCAGGTATCACAGACGAGGAAACATCTGAGATTGATGTCGAAAGAGATTTACTTCATTTTAAAGAGATCTCTTTTGTTACATCATCCACAAACATAACCCTGAAAGGATTGGATATTATCATTCCCGTCATCACTCAGGATACACCTACTGCATATGTCCTGATCGGTGATATCGACGAAGAAGGGGAAGGTGTCAGTCCGGTTATCAAGCATCTGCACTTTATCCAGACAATCTCAAACATCATTATTGTAGCTATTGAAAATATACGCCTGTTCAATGAAAGTCTTCGTCAGGAAGCCATGAAAAAAGAACTTGAATTAGCCTCCAGGATGCAAAATCTGTTAATACCCGATAATACCAGCCTGCCAAAGAATGAC
>CAZRHW010000045.1:0-3920 GCA_964599785.1 uncultured Bacteroides sp.
ACATAGCTCTTCCACTTCTCAATAACCTGCTTCATATCTTCGGGGAGTTCTGAGTCGAAGAACATTTTTTTACCAGTCCTCGGGTGCATAAATACGAGTGATCTGGCGTGTAGTGCCTGGCGGGGCAGGATGGTGAAACAGTTGTGGACAAATTGTTTATATTTTGTAAAGGTTGTTCCTTTTAGGATAACATTCCCACCATATGTATCATCATTGAATACAGGATGTTTGATATGTTGAAAATGAGCTCTGATCTGATGGGTCCTTCCTGTTTCAAGCGAGCATTCGACAAGGCTGACATATCCAAGTTCCTCCAATACTTTATAATGTGTGATGGCAGGTTTACCCTGTGATCCATCATGGAATACCTGCATTTTTTTCCTGTCGCGGATACTCCTGCCAATATTTCCTTCTATTGTACCTTCTTTGTTTTTCAGGATGCCCCAGACCAGGGCATTATATTTCCTTTCAATAGTATGGTAGAAGAATTGTCTTGCCAGGTGATTCAGTGTAAATTCAGTTTTTGCAACAACGAGAATACCGGAAGTATTTTTATCGATCCTGTGTACCAGGCCTGGCCTGATCTCACCACTTTTAAATAAGGGTAAATCATGCAGATGGTAATACAGTGCATTCACTAATGTTCCGGCATAATTACTGATACCGGGGTGTACCACCATGCCGGCTTCTTTATTAATAATCATCAGTTCATTATCTTCATAGATGATGTTCAGAAGGATCGGTTCAGGTATGATCTCAATTCTTCGGGGGGGATAGGGAAGGACAATACTTATAATATCCTCAGGTTTTATCTTATAATTCGGTTTTACAGGTTGTTCATTCACAAGGATATTTCCGGCTTCTGCAGCATGCTGTATCCTGGTTCTGGAAATCTGTTCCAGCCTGTTTACCAGGTATTTATCGATGCGAAGTGGTTGCTGGCCCCCATCGACAATGATACGATGATGTTCATAAAGATCGGACTGCTCAAACAGTTCTTCTTCCATAATCATAAGCAGGTAATTATCTCGATATCAGAAGTTTTTTAATAGCAGGTTTCATCCCCATAAAGTCCATTCTCAACAGGTACAATCCTGGCAAAAGATGATCCACAGGAACCATTTGATTTCTGCATTTTTCCTGATAAACCAGTCTTCCCTGAACGGTATATATGCTAACGTTGAATGGTTGATTTCCCATGGAAGCGGGTAATTCAATCCGGATATAGTCGGAGGCAGGGTTGGGATAGATCAGGATATTATTTTCCGTCAACTGCTTACTGGATAAAGGCCAGGTGAGTGCTTTCCCAAGAACGGGTCTGATCATAAGAGAACCCTCAAAAGAGGTATTAAACCATTCCTGTCCGAGGTTATAAAAAAGTTTACTCTTACTGTTTGTGTTCCTGTCAAATCCAACATTCAGCAGGTCTGGGCTTGTCTGGATCCAACCGACATAAAAAATATCTGTAACAATCAGAAGTGTATCAAATGAATAGGTAATGAATTTATTCAGCTCATCGGTATATTCCGGTTTGTATCCTTGCATGGCATAGATCAATTCCCCTGGTTGATTTAAGTCCGCGTCATGATCCCATACGGCGAGGAGGAAATAATGCTGACTGATGTTTTCAAGGGTTCGGTTAAAATACATTCTGACAGCCCTGAGGGTATCGGTTTCATAAGATTTGAACTGATATGCCAGTGCAGCATTTGATGTGCCTTCCCCGCTGATCCCGTAGCCAAACTCGGCAGTTCCATCATCATATGCATAATAATCGTGAAACATCTGGTACCGGATTACAGTATCATTCTGTTTGTAATCATCTTCATCGGTTATAAGATATGATTTAATCTCAAAGACTGTTGAATCCTTATTATAATGTTCAAAGGGGTAGGAATACGGGAATTCATATTTATCCAGCGCACCCTTAGCCACATTTACTGCACCTCCGCTGAGTGAATATTTTTCTTTCGTTATCAGATCTGTAATTCTCAAAAATCTGGTAACATTCCTTGTGAGTGTATCATTATTCCTGTATGTGATATTTATGGTTGACCGGATCTCCCTCTGAAAAGCTTTATCAAAGTGTTTCCACGGTATGGATTCATAGTTTTTTAACAATGAAGGAAGGTTGGTTATCATAGAAACGTCACGTACAGCATTAATGGAAGGCGATCTGGCAGTATCGAGGTAGATATAATCAATATTCCAGTGGTCTACGTTTGAATTAAATGAAGGGAAGCTTTGGCTTTTTGGCAGACTGGCATAGTTCATAAATCTGAACCTGAAGCCGTTTTGCAGGTAGATTGTATCCGAAACAGGAACAAATACCTGTTTGAATGGTTCTGCAGGACGGCCTGCAGCAGACCATACACGATTCCATTCATGTTGCGGCGGAGAATAGAATTCGACGACCAGGGAATCCCATTCTTCCGGTTCATCTCCAAGACCCTGTGGCTGAAAGAAAAAACTCAGGAATATATCGGTCCGGCCGGGATAATGTAAATTAACAGGTTTGGAAGTCAGATAATCGGAAGGGAAAGGTGTACTTGTTTCACCATTCAGCATACCCGACTTGTCAACAGCATCGAATGTTGCCACACCAATGGAAACAGGATCACCCGAGTAACTGTTATTTATGAAAACATATGCATCGATCCACAGGCTGCTGTCAGGATATCCTGAATTTTTTGAAAAATCGTCAAAAAATGGTATTTCCAGGGTGTCGGACAGGGATGATTTTAATATGCCGGGATGGTATGAATAAATACCGCGAACACTGTTATCAGGGAATGCCGGGATCAGAACCTCCTGTGCCGTTACATGATGTAAACTCAGGAAGATTGCAGCAAGACCTATATAAAGCTTAATGATCCTTCTGGTCATCAGATTTCTAAAGATCAACATTCGTCGTATCCGGTTGCGGGAGTTTAGTTGAATCGACAGTAATCCAGATATCCACCGTAGATCCAAGATTAAGTAAGGTTTCTTCATCAATCACCGGTCTTTGTTTCCATATAAATGCATTCCCAGAATCTTCAGCGTTTACAAAAGAGCCATCATAAATGATAGCCCCGATATTCAGGTAGCGGGCAGTTATTTTATCAAGAGCTATTTTCAGATCTAATCCGATCAGATCCGGAGCAGCTGTCTTATCATCACTCAGGCCTCTGCCAAGGACAATATCTATTTTTGATCCTTTTGGAATGGAATCACCTGTCTCAACTTTGCTTCCCTTATATCTTTGTTCCAGGACGTTATTAACTGCTATATCAGGAATATAATTAAGTCTGCCCACGACCAGTCCGGCTGTTTCAATGATGGCTTTTGCCTGTCTCAGACTCACGCCTAAAACATTCGGCATCCTCACCATTTCAGGATTAAACGCATTTATTGTCAGGAAAATTGTACGGTTGACTTTTACTTTAAAATCGGGAGGTGGATTTTGTTCCACAATACTGCCCCGTTCAACAATATTACTGTAGACCGAATCAATGATCTGTAAACCAAGTTTCTTTGATACCAGGATATCCCGTGCCTCCTCGATAGATAACCCACGGAGGTCCGGCACACTCAGAGCCTGTCCGTGACGTGTATAAATTTTCAGGAAAAGAAAAATAAAAACGAAAACAAAAAAGGATATGACGATTACATAAAATAAATGTTTTAAAAATAAACGGCTGAAAAGAAACTTCAGGAATTCCATGGTGCTTTAAAATGTACGCAATGCGCAGATATTTTGTCTATTAATAAATTTCAGATAAATGTTTCTCTGAAGAAATAGAATGCTGGAATGTTGGAATACTGGAATAATGGAATACTGAAATATTGGGATTAAATAAAATTTGGAATTATATGGAATCTCACCCACACTCACACCCACACCCACCAATTTACCAATAAACCAATTTACCAATAAA
>CAZRHW010000045.1:3930-8553 GCA_964599785.1 uncultured Bacteroides sp.
TTTAGGGGATTTGAGTTCTGCAGCCTACCCTTAATCCTCACCCACTAATTAACCAATTTACCAATTAACCAATTTACCAATTAACCAATTTACCAATAAACCAATTTACCAATAAACCAATTTACCAATAAACCAATTCACCAATAAACCAATTCACCAATAAACCATATTAAAGCAATTGGCTCAATAATGATTACAACATCAAAGATAGCAAATAGTACCATCGATTCACACTTCTACCAGTCCTGTTTCACGGATAACAGATGATTCCTGGTAGGTGTCATAATCTGTATTGATTTCCCAGAGATTATTATTTTTCCCGGAAATTACGTTTTCAGCTGCCAGTATGCCCATGAATATGCTATGATCCTGATTATTATATTTATATGAACCATATCTTCCGATGACCTGGAGTGATTCAATTTGATCAAGGTATTCCTGGATAGGTGCCATGGTTTTTTTATAGTCCCTGAAATAAACGGGATAACAGCGGGAGATTCTGAGCACATACCCGTCGGAGACTTCAGCCTGATTTATTAATCCTGTCATTTTGAGCTCTCTTGAGGCAAGCTTAATAATCTCACGATCATCCATTTGCCATAAATGATCTTCAAAGTTGCACCAGTATTCAAGGCATAAAATGGTATTCTTATCTTCACCATATAATTCTGGTATCCAGTTTCTAAAGTTTGTCATTCTTCCCATTTGCAAGTCATAGGAATGAATATATAACCATTGATCCGGAAAAAGGTCCGGTTGGTTCACCTTTAAATAAACCAGGATTGTATTCCTGAATTTAAGTGATTCTGCCAGTTGTTTGATATTTCCCGGTACTTCAGGAAGTCTGCTGACTAACAATGAGATGGGCATTGTAGAAATGATGTGGTCATAATCCCTGGTTTCTCCGTTTTCAAGTTGTATGCCAGTTACTTTGCCTGCTTTTGTCAGGACTTTTTCAACTTTTGTCTGAAGGAATATTTTTCCACCATTGTTCATTATTGAAGATGCCATTGATTCGTAGACGAAACCGGTACCTCCTGTTGGATATGCGAACTGGTCGACAAGGGTTTTATGAACATTTCCTCTTCCCTTAATGAGTGCATTTTTTATTGCTTCATAAAGGGAAAGGCGTTTGATACGCTGGGATGCAAAATCGGAATCCAGTTCTGAACATTTTATTCCCCAGAGTTTTTCACTGTATGTTTTAAAGAATATCTGGAACAGCCTTTTACCAAACCGACTGCTAACCCATGATTCAAATGTGCCGGTATCTTTGGTAGGGATGATTTTTTCTTTTATGTAGCTCAGCATGCATCGGGAGGCTTCCCATAAACCCAGGTTATGCAGCGCGTTTACAGGTTTGAGGGGATAATCAAAAAATTTCTTTTTATAATAGATCCGGGTTTTCCGGTTAACCATTTTATAGTTGCTGCCAACCACTTCAAGCCAGAGTTGATTGACCAGCTTATCATGGCTGAAAAACCGGTGGGGGCCCATATCTACTTTCTGACCCCAGAGATGAATGGATTTAGCAAGGCCGCCAACTTGTTCACCTGCTTCATAGACATCCAAATCAATAATTTCCCCCCCGGAGATCTCCTTTGCAATCAGGTATGCTGCTGTTATACCTGCCGGACCTGCACCAATGACTGCGATTTTCATGTAAAAGAGGGGATATTATTAACTTAAATATAAACGTGTTTTGCGTTTGATTTTATCAAGTGATTAAATTATAAAATAATTTTGTAAAGACGTACCGCGGAACGGCTCTATAAAATCTTAATTATCAATATCTTCGATTTAATCGTATAATGCATCAGACATCATTCTTTTCTCAGTTCAGGCTATTTGCCACCTGAAGGTACTGATTTGCTTCATTTGTTCGTCCCTGTTGTCTCAGGATCTCTGCCATCAGAAGATATGCAGGCTTATAATTACTGTTGACTTCTATAGCTTTTCTGAGATAATTTTTAGCAGTTTCAGCATCATTCTGCCTGATATAGATCAATGCGAGGTTATGATGTGCAGTAACAAAACGATAATTCACTTTATTAATTATATAAATAAACACCGACGCAGCCTTATCATACTCCTGATTCTGCATGTATGCAATTCCTTTAAGGTTCAGCGCTTTGTCATAGTCAGGGTAGATTTTAAGGCATTGATCAACAGTTCTTATTGCATTCTCGTATTGCATTATCTGAATGTAGGCTTCAGTTAGTTTAAGCAATGCGACTTCGTTATGGGGTTCCCTTTTAATTACCTCTTCAAGCATGGGTATTCCATTTAAAAAGTCTTGCTGATCAATTAACCGGATAGCCTGGTAGTCCATTTTGCTTTCCCGTTTCACAACCGCACAGATTGGGACATGATCAACATCGATGGTGTGAATGGTTTTAAAGGGTGGCCAGATTTTATTTTTAAGCTGATAAGGATCGATGTAATTACAAAAGAATATGGCATAATCCCAGTCGTATGATCCGCGGTCATAGTACCTGGTGTATGTTGTGCTGACCTGATCCTGGTAATGTCTGAAATAATAACCAATGGAAGCATTGGTAGCGATGATGATCTTTCCATCCTTCTCTTCTGATTCTTCCTGTAAAATATTTTGAATAAACCATTCTGATCCTTGCCTCAGACTGTTCAGATAATAATCATTCTCAAATCGTCCGAAAGCTTTTTTCACACTTCCAATCAATTCATTAAAATAAATATATTCAAAGGGGTGGTTAACGACAATATGCCTGACAGGATGAACAAGGCCGAGCAGTATGAACAGGCTGAGAGCATATCTCATGTATTTCGATTTAAGAGATCTGACAGCACTGTCGAAGGTGATACCTGATATAACCACCATCGGGGGAAATACAAAAAGAAGGTGTCTCCAGCCTCCGTACACGTTGGAATTCTTATAGACCACATATGCTAATGGGAATATAACTGAAAAATAGAGGAAAAATATGAAGATTGGACGGAACTGAGTCCGGTACACTTTGTAAACCAGGAGATTAAGGCCAAATCCCAGCAGGATAATCACAGGGACTGAATAAAGGATATACATAGAGATATAATACCAGGGCAGCTTGTTTGACCAGATAATATCACCATTAAATAAGACCCTGATAGACACACTGATATTGGACATTAGTTTCAGTGCTTCAAACGGATTTTTAAAAGGATGCTGAAGCCCGTACGGCCAGGGCAAAAGACTAAGAAGATATCCTGAAATTGATATGATGACAAGATAGATGATGCCTTTACGAATAAATAAATATCCCTTTCTGGTAAGTATTTTAAATTCCCACTTATGAAAGATTAAATACAGACCTGCAAAGAAGAAGGCATAAGGAATCAACAGAAGGCCACCGATCCGGATGCTGACGGTCCATGCTATTCCCAGTGTTATCCAGATTGCAATAGGGATAGAAAAGCGTGGGAGGTTTTTAAGGAAACGGAATATTTGAAAAGTGGTAAAAACATACCCCAGTGCAAAGGGGATATCAAGAGGATTATTGAAGGAATGACCCAGGAACCGGGGGGCAAAAAACATCAGGATCATGGTTAGCAGTCCGGCCCGGTAACCTGCCAGCAAACTTGCCAGCAAACCGCTGATCAGGATGGTAAAGAAGCCTGCCAGAGCTATAAATATATGGTTTGTCTCGTAGATCTTATCAACAGCAAAGATCCTGTTGATCGTATATGTTAATAAATCGAATGACTGACCATAATAATTCAGTTTAAAATCCGGATCGGAAAGGGCAGCTTTATCCTCTCCCCTGGTTGCATAATAATTGTATACTTTCTCAGCCTGAGCATAATGCTTGTCCTCGTCACCTGAGAATCCTACCTGGCTGCTCATAAGAGGTATGGCAACGGCAATAATAAAAGAGGCCAGAATAAACAAAAACCTGAAGTAAGAAGGTGTCCTGATAAAATTGTACAATCTTTCGGGTTTTGAGCGGATCTCTTTGAGAGGAATATGTATAAACCAGCTATAAAACAGTGAGATACGTTTTGATAATCTGTTTGTGAATCCCCTGGTGGCAGAAATGGGCTTTCCCATGGGGCAAACCTGTGAGATATTCACTTCACAAAAGGGAATATCCAGTTTTTCCAGGCAATAAAAAAAAACGGTCTGGAAATCAGTATGGGTATTAAATCTGAGGGTGAAGAAATATTCGGCCAAATCGCGACCCATTATGAATATCGGACTGCGACTATTTCTTTTGATGTATTGGTCCCTGAAAACCGGAATTAAAACTTTCGCCTGGTCTATCTGCTCCTGGCTGAGGTTAAAGATTTCGTCAAAATTAAAGGCACGTTCGAGAGTCTCAGGTTCAAATAGCAGAATATTTTTTTTTGAGGCTGAATGAAAACCCAGGGTAAAAGCGCTAAGGTTTGATGATTCATCCGGCATTGCCAGGATCCGGATGATTTTTTTATCGACAAGTAAGTCAGATCCGGAATGTTTCCTTACAATTTCTGAAGTTTTATTAACATCGGATGCAACAAAGATGACCTCATAATCCTTTTCGAATGGTTTACAAATCCAACTTATTAATTCAAAAATAAATAATCAGAGGATTTCCGTTGTTGTCCTTTCCGCCTGGGTATCCCGCC
>CAZRHW010000045.1:8563-9134 GCA_964599785.1 uncultured Bacteroides sp.
TCCGGCTTATTGATTCGAGAATGAGTGATAATTGCTGTAATTCTTTCCTGATTGGAACAATAACAGACAGACTAAGGGTGAAGTCTGGGGATTTTTTGTCCTTACCGAGTTTACCTTTTTTTCTGTCACGCATTGTAAGGTATTATTCTTTGTGCCGGGGTTCATCCGATACGCTGAGTTTTTTTCTTCCCTTAGCTCTTCTCCTGGCTAGAATTTTTTGTCCCTCAACGCTTGATGATCTGGTTCTGAAACCATGTTTGTTCTTTCGTTTTCTGTTTGAGGGCTGATAAGTTCTTTTCATCTTCCAAAAGGTTATTTAAAATCAGACAGCAAAAGTAATGCGTTGGACGATTAAATCAAATATATTGAAATATAAATATTTATAGAGCCGTGCCGTGGCACGGCTCTATAAAATATAACGTTAAAGTACATAGTTATTTCAATCGTACAACAGACAGCAAAAGTAATGTTTTTTTAGTACTGTCAAAAATTTGTATATGGATTTCAGAATGATCACACCGGTATATAGATAATTTTCTTCGTTTTAAAAAAATCTTCTTCAAAGAAACTG
>CAZRHW010000046.1:0-2693 GCA_964599785.1 uncultured Bacteroides sp.
CTCTCCCGGGCATTTTAGATTTTTTCAGGAACGGGGATTATACCGGGCAAATGGAAATGCTTAGTTTTTTCCAGATGACCTATTCGACAGGATTGTTCCTGGTCCCAGCATTATTGGCTGGTTACCTGATACAGGGGAACACCCTTGAATATCTTTCTGCAAAAAAAAGCCCGGCAATATATACCATAGTTATTGTGGTTTTGCTCCCGGTTGTTGCCATACCGGCAATCAATTTACTGGTTGAACTAAATATGAAAATTTCATTGCCTGAATGGATGTCGGGTCTTGAAGAGAGGATAACAAAGGCAGAAGCAGAATCAGAGGAAATGATGGATATGTTTCTGTCGCAGGATTCAATCCGCAGATTCCTGGTTAATCTCCTGATGATCTCTGTTATTCCGGCAATCGGAGAGGAACTTTTATTCAGGGGAGTTTTACAGAAATTGTTTGCCGAGTGGTTAAGGAATCGTCATGTTGCCATTCTTATTACGGCAGCTTTATTTAGTTTTGTGCATTTCCAGTTCCAGGGATTTTTACCGAGGTTATTTCTTGGAATATTATTCGGATATCTGATGGTATGGACCGGGTCTATCTGGGCTCCGGTATTAGCGCATTTTGTGAACAATTCATTGGCTGTGGTCTTTTTCTTTTTGTATCACAGGGGATTAATCCATATTAATCTGGATACTGTCGGTTCCAGCCGGGATACTTTAATTTATGCAGCTCTCAGTGCATTTTTATTGTTTACACTGCTGGGGAGTATATATATCAGAGAAGTAAAGAAGGTCAACTGATTCCTAAACGAGCCTGGTTAAATATATTCTGTTCCGGCATCTCATTTTTCCTGTAGATATAAACCAATCCGTACTCTGCAGCTTTCTCCCTCTTCAGGCTGTCAGGAAGATCTTTGAATGATTCTTCTATTTCATTCCAGACAGACAGAATAATCTCATCAGCCTGTGGCCTCATGTCGGCAAGTTCTTTCAAAGCCCTGTTGGTGGTCATCTGCAGATTCTTCTGATTTTTGCATGCTTCCAGGAATTTTTCGTAACGAACCTTGACGACAGCTATCGTTGGATTGGTTATGGGGGGAAGACCTTTCCTGATCCTGCCGGTTTCCCCTTCGATGAGGTTATTACCCCAAAAAAGGATATCATCTTCTGTGTTGAGAGGTGGTAATTTGGATCCATGCCTGGTAAGTTTGTAGTATTCACGGATCGATGCCGGCAGCTCCCCTCTCTGAATGGCCATGTTGATAACCTGGATGAAATGCGATATATATAACTTGGCCTTTTTCATCTGCTCATGATATTCCGAGTTTTTGTCGATCTGATTATTAAATGCCCCCTTCTGATGGATCATCTTTTTCTCAAATGTCGGAAGGAATGAAATCACTTTTTGAAATGAACTTTGCGAAAATGCAAGCTTAAATGGTGGTATTTCTTTTCCTTTATGATATGCTTGTTTAAGGGCCTTGAATCGGGCATTGTCAGTATTGGGAAGTCTTCTGTAAGGCATGTTGTTGATAAATATGTTAGTGGTTTGTTAATAATTCCCGGCGCTAGTGCGAATATACAAAATTATTAACAATAACCAAGGGTATTCGTACAATAATTGAATTTTTATGAATTATGTTATATGTGGCTGATAACCAATATATAAAAAATAGCATACAGGATTATGTCAGAAAAATAGATGATGAAAAATGTTAATAAATCTGCATTTTAAATTTGAGTTAATATTTATTTAAAAACAGGTTTATTTTGTGAACTTTTTATGCCGGATAATAGAGTGGGAAGTTAATTTCGATACTAAATATTAGTTATGACAAACTTCCCAAAAAATACATAGCCAATTTTTCAGCACCCGAATATTTAGCACAGCATATTAAAAATGATTATTTAAATTTGCCGGAACAAACCTGACAAGTAATAAGCAGTATAAGTTTATTTATATATTCATTTAGAAACTCGCCTGGAAAGGTTATACAGATAACAATAAGATTATGATCAGATTATATATAATTGCATTAAACAAAATAAAAACAAATAAACATGTTTGAATCAAGCGTTTATAAAAACAGGAGGGACCAGCTTAAATCGCTGGTTAAGAATGGAGTTGCTTTTTTCCCGGGAAACGAAGAAAGTCCGATGAATTATCCTGCGAATACCTACCATTTCAGGCAGGATAGTTCTTTTTCCTATTTTTTTGGTATAAATCAGCCTGGGCATGCAGGCATTATTGATTTTGATTCAGGTGATGATTATTTATTCGGGAACGATATAGGGATGGATGATATAATCTGGATGGGTGATCAGCCTTCGGTGAAAGATAAGGCCAAAACTGTGGGGATCGATCAAACATACACAACAGATAAGCTTGAAGAATATCTGAGCAAAATAATATCTGAAGGCAGAATAGTCCATTATTTACCACCCTACAGGGGAGAAACCCTTATTCATTTACACAATCTGCTGGGGAAGCCTGTAGATGAAATACGGCAGGGATCTTCCCCGGATTTGATCAGGTCTGTGATTATGCTCAGATCTGTGAAGGATGAAAATGAAATCACGGAGATCGTTTCTATGATTGAGGTAACGTATGATATGCATACGACAGCAATGAAAATGGCGCAGCCGGGTATTTACGAACGTGAAATTGCAGGCAGGATTGAAGGAATTGCACTTTCAGGT
>CAZRHW010000046.1:2703-8996 GCA_964599785.1 uncultured Bacteroides sp.
ACCTGATGGTGGTGGATGCTGGTGCGGAATCTATCCTGGGATATGCTGCTGATATTACCCGCACCTCACCTGTGGGAGGAAGGTTTTCACAAAAACAAAAAGAAATTTATGAAATTGTTCTGAATACCAATCTTGAATCCATATATGAGATTAAACCGGGAGTCTTATTCAAAGATATTCATACCAGGGCAGCCAAGATCATTGCCGAAGGATTAAAAGAACTGGGTATCATGAAGGGGAATGTGGAGGAAGCTGTTAAAGCAGGTGCCCATGCATTGTTTTTTCCTCATGGACTTGGCCATATGTTAGGGCTTGATGTACATGATATGGAAGGACTGGGGGAGAATTATGTAGGTTACAATGATACCATTCGCCGAAGTGACCAGTTTGGCACTGCATATCTCAGGCTGGGGAAAAATCTTCAACCGGGATTTGTTCTGACTGTTGAACCGGGAATATATTTTATACCGGTATTAATTGATCTCTGGAAAAAGGAAAAAAAGTTCAAGGAGTTTATTAATTATGACAGGGTTGATACTTACAGGAATTTTGGGGGAATCAGGATTGAGGATGATGTCCTGGTAACTGAAACCGGCCACCGCGTTCTGGGAAGACCGATACCTAAAACCATTGAAGAGGTTGAGGAAGAAATGACTAAAATTTGAAATTAAAAATGACTAAAATTGAAGTGTGAGCAAAGGGTTTGGTAAATTCAATATGATTTGAAATTCTAACTCATTCTAAATTTTAGCTCATTCCAAATTTAAGTCCCAATTTTGTTTCTCTCTTCCTTAACTTTAGCCTCAGCCTTAGCCTTTTTTCCAAATTTTAGCTCATTTTATATGATCTTGGCAGTATAATACTCCCTGTTCATCCTGGCGATATTGGTTAGTTTAATTTGTTTGGGGCATTCTGCTTCACAGGCACCGGTATTTGTGCAGTTGCCGAATCCCAGCCTGTCCATTTCACCAACCATTTTTTTCACCCTTTCCTTTGCTTCAATTCTTCCCTGGGGGAGCAGTGCCAGGTGTGAGACCTTGGCCCCCACAAAAAGCATGGCTGAAGCATTCTTACAGGCAGCAACACAGGCTCCGCAACCGATACAGATAGATGAATCAAATGCCAGGCCAGAATTTTCTTCCGGGACGAGTATGGAGTTTGCTTCTGGTGCACCTCCTGTATTAACTGATACAAAACCACCAGCATGAAGTATTTTATCTAATGCAGAGCGATCAACAATTAAATCCTTAATAACAGGGAAAGGTTTTGCCCTCCATGGTTCAACAATTATTGTCTGTCCGTCACGGAATGCTCTCATCGTTAAATGACAGGTCGTAATACCTTTTCCCGGTCCATGAGGCCGGCCGTTAATATATAAACCGCAGGAACCGCAGATACCTTCCCTTCAGTCGTGATCGAAAGCAATTGGCGATTCACCCTGTTTAATCAGTTTCTGGTTCAATGCATCGAGCATTTCCAGAAAGGACATTTCAGGAAAAACTTCATCAAAATCATAGGTTGTAAATGCACCTTTTGCACCTGCATTTTCCTGTCGCCATATTTTAAGTTTAATCCTCATTTTTAAGTGATTTAATATATACTTAAAACTATCTATTTAATTTCAAGAATGGTCTGATTGGAATACTGGAATACTGGAATCCCGACAAGTCGGGACTGGAATATTGAATCCTTTATATAGGCGACTCATATTTATTCCATCATTCCATTCTTCTATTATTCCATCATTCCATTCATCCAATATTCCATCATTCCATCCCTCCATTATTCCATCATTCCATTCTTCCAATATTCGTTTCAATACAATGATCTTTATTATTCTACCGAATCCCGGATATTTTATTGTAACCAGGATTATTTATAGCTTCTTACTTTCACCTCAACTTCTTTAAATTTCAGTTCTTCTTTGTGAAGTTTGTGTTGCTGGTCTTCATTCATGAATTCCCAGGCTGCGACATATGAATATTTTTCATCGATCCGTTGTGCTTCACCATCCGGAGTCTGGTATTCTTCCCTGAAATGTGCACCGCATGATTCTTTACGGTTGAGGGCATCATTAATCATTAAACTTGCAAGATCAAAAAAATCAGCAACCCTGCCTGCCTTTTCAACTTCCTGGTTAAGTTCATTTAAGCTCCCGGGAATCTTAAGATCAGTCCAGAATTCATGTTTCAGCTCTTTTACAAGTCCTACCGCTTTTTTCAAACCTTCCTCGTTTCTGACCATCCCGCAATGATCCCACATTATTTTACCGAGCCTTTTATGGAAAGAGATGGCAGTTTGGGTACCATTGATTGACATCAGCTTTTCAAGTCTTTCCATGGCTTTGTTTTCTGCTTCATCAAACTCTTTCAGATCGGTGGAAATCCTGGGTATTTTGATCTGATCAGCCAGGTAGTCACTGATGGTAAAAGGAAGAATAAAGTAACCATCACCTGAACACTGCATGAGTGATGCAGCGCCAAGCCGGTTTGCACCATGGTCGGAAAAATTTGCTTCTCCGATGGCATACAGGCCGGGAATTGTTGTCATCAGGTTATAATCAACCCAAAGTCCACCCATAGTATAATGGCCTGCCGGGTAGATCTGCATCGGCTCTTTATAGGGATTGATACCGGTAATTGTTTTGTACATTTCAAAGAGGTTGCCATATTTGGCTTCAATAGCTTTTTCACCCTGTTTATTAATGGCGTCTTTAAAGTCCATATAAACAGCAAGGCCTGTTTTTCCAACGCCATAACCGGCATCACAGCGATCTTTTGCTGCCCTTGAACCGACATCTCGTGGGACAAGGTTACCAAATGCGGGATATCTTCTTTCGAGGTAATAGTCCCGATCCTCTTCAGTGATATCATTGGGATCCCTTTTATCTCCCTTCTCTTTAGGTACCCATATACGGCCATCATTTCTCAGCGATTCAGACATCAATGTCAGTTTCGACTGATATTCATTTAATTGTGGTACTGAAGTTGGATGTATCTGAATGAAACTGGGATTTGCAAATAATGCTCCTTTAAGGTGAGCTTTCCAGGCAGCCGAGACATTTGATCCGACAGCCAGCGTGGACAGGTAATAGATGGTGCCATATCCGCCTGTCGCAAGCACCACAGCATGAGCTGAGTGACGTTCCAGTTCCCCGGTTATGAGGTTTCTGGTGATAATTCCTCTGGCTTTTCCATCTACTAAAACAAGATCAAGCATTTCCCTGCGGCTGAACATCTTGACCATACCCTTACTGATTTGCCTGTTGAGTGAAGAGTATGCTGCAAGCAGGCATTGTTGTCCCGTTTGTCCCTTTGCATAAAAAGTTCTTGAAACCTGGACACCCCCGAATGACCGGTTGGCTAAAGTACCACCATAGTCTCTTGCAAAAGGAACACCCAGGGCAGTGTAATGATCGATGACCTGATTGCTTACTTCTGCAGCCCTGTAAACATTGGCTTCCCTTGCCCGGAAATCGCCTCCCTTGATCATATCATAAAATAGCCGGTAAACACTGTCACCGTCATTCTGGTAATTTTTTGCAGCATTGATACCCCCCTGGGAGGCAATAGCATGTGCCCTGCGTGGCGAATCCTGAAAACAAAAGACTTTTATATTATACCCCAGTTCGCCAAGGGCGGATGCAGCACTTGCACCGGCAGCTCCCGTACCTACAACGATGATGTCCAGTTTCTTTTTATTGGCAGGATTTACCAGTTTAATGGAAGCTTTATATTTCGTCCATTTATCTGCCAGGGGACCTTCAGGAATTTTTGAATCTAATATGGTCATGATAATAATCTTTTTTAATGCTAATAGAAAAAATAAATAATAACCGGAATAATTGAAAAACCGCAGGTAATCACAATGCTATAAATCCATCCCAGTTTCTTGATGAAAGGTGTATAATTTTTATGGTTTAAACCAAGGGTCTGAAAGGCCGATTGAAAACCATGCCACAAATGAAATCCGAGAATAATGAAACAAACAATATAGAAAATGACGAATCCCGGCATTTGAAATTTCTGTATCACCAGTGATCCTAAATCCGGGTAATACCTGATATTGTCGTAAGTGATCTCTTCAATATGCCCGAATTTGGTTTTGAAGAAAAAGTCAGCAAAATGGATGAATAGAAATATCAAAATAATACCTCCAAACCAGATCATAAATTTTGAAAAGAAAGAAATCTGGGAAAAATTAGGAATCCGGTACCGTTTTGGCCTTGCCAGCCAATTCTGAATCTGCAGGATCAAAGTATAGATGATATGCAGGATGAATGCGCTGAAAAGAATTATTTCGAGAACCTTGCTCACATAGTTACTGGCCAGGAAATGTGCTGCCGAATTAAAGGGCCTGGATGATTTACATAACAGGAGGGAAAGATTAACCCCGAGGTGCACCATCAGGAATAGGATAAGGAACAATCCGGCAAGTGCCACAATTAATTTTTTTCCAATGGATGAACTAAATATGTTACTCATGATAAATGTTTTTCAGTTTTCTGTTTTTTGTTTTCAGTCCCTTCATTAGTCCCCGGCATTCATCAGGGCAGGCGGGATTAGTTCGGCTAAAACATCTCATTTCGGTATCTCTCATAAAATGTCAGCCTCACTGAATTTTCAGTTTTCAGTGGGACTGCGTTACAATAAAAAAAGGTTTCACGCAGATTTCGCAAAGCTACTGCACACATTCCTGAAGGCAGGATAGCTAAAACGAAGTCACGCTTTAAAGATAACTATCTTTGGAAATACAAAAGAATATTGGATATAAAAATTTCTCACATGTTTACAACAAAATTGTTAAAGTTCTCTTGGAATATTTTATTATCTTCATTTAATTTTTATAAAAATGTTTTGTGGAGTTAAAATCCGGGACCGGTAAATAATCTGGTCCGGATCTGTCAAAATATTACTATAGGGAAATTACTAAATGATTGCATTATACCATATTCTTTGTTGAAATACTCCACAACACATATCTATAAAGAATTAATTATTGCTATCTTCGGCTCAATCCCATAACGTATTTATAAGTGATATAATCTGATATATTATGACCGGGACAGTGAAATTCAGGGAAGCAAATCTTCGGTTTCGTGATGAAGGAAGGGGTGACGCTGTGATCCTGTTACACGGGTATCTCGAATCACTTGAGATATGGGGATCATTTGCAGAAGAGCTGGCCATTTATTACCGGGTGATTTCAATAGATCTTCCGGGACACGGGCAGTCGGGAGAATATACACAGGTGGACACCATGGATGTTATGGCGGATGCAGTAAAACATGTACTCGACCATCTTAATATTGGGCGTACAGTAATCATCGGCCATTCAATGGGAGGATATGCCACACTTGCTTTCGCTGAAATTTTCCCGGAGATAACAATTGGTTATTGCCTGTTTCATTCTCATGGTCTGGCAGACAGTGAAGACAAGAAAATAAACAGAGACAGGGAAATAGAGCTTGTAAGGGCCGGGAAAAAGATGCAGTTTATCAATATAAACATACCAAAAGCCTTTGCTGATGATAATCTTCAGAGGTTTACCGGAGAAGTTGAAAATGCAGGAAGAATTGCGGCTGCTACTCCTGATCACGGGATCATCTGTGCACTGGAAGGGATGAAATCCAGGCCTGACAGAAGACGTGTACTCACGGAGAGCACTGTACCTGTCATGATCGTTGCCGGCAGGAAGGACAACTATATACCTTTTGAAATATATGATCAGCATTTTAACCTCGCCCCGAAACATCATGTGCTGATCCTGGAGAATTCTGGCCATATGGGATTTATTGAGGAGAAAGATAAAGCCCTGGATGGGATCCTGAAATTCCTGAAAAAGATTTATTAGAACGTACCCACCTGTGGACTTTTTAAACATCCCCATTCATTTGGTGTGGTTTTTGATCCTGATTATGTTGGTAATCTATACCAGATAAGATGAAAACCAAACTCATTTATTTCATTTTGTTTTTGCTTGTATTTCAGCAATTTGTCAGCGCTCAGAAAGTCTATAAAGTCAAATACGAATCACAGGCAGACCTGAAGGTATACATTGTAAAATACGAATCGCAGTGTGACCTGAAGGTATATTTTGTCGATTACGAATCACAGGCGAGCAAAGACGGGTTGTGGTATGCTGTTAAATATGAAGGCCAGGCAGATAAAAAGGTTTACTTCGTGGATTATGAATCCCGGGCCGACCTGAAAATCTTCATTGTGGAATATTCCTCACAGGCGGGGTGGAGGAATGAAGAAAAAATGCATTTGCTGAAGTTTTAACTCACCGGG
>CAZRHW010000047.1:0-8913 GCA_964599785.1 uncultured Bacteroides sp.
GCAGATTTTCGCAGAAAATAACAATTTCATAATCAAATATCTGCGTAAATCAGGATTAATATTTGCGTAAATCTGCGAGAATTATTAAAAATCTTAGAAAAATCATAGAATTTTTTATAATACAATCCCGCTTTGATAATCAGAAAGTCAATTTTTCAGCCTGGTCTATCAGTGTATCCACAAAATTCTGAAGGGGATTTTTAATCATCACAGCCATAAATGGATTGACATTAACATCAACAGTAATCCTGAGACGTGAATCATTCTCTTCAACTTCCTGGATTTGTGTCCATAAAATCAAGCTGACAGGTGTTTGATCATCACTTGTGATCTTGATAAGCTTATGGGGTTCCTTTTCAATAATTCTGAGGCCAAACCGTCCAAGACTTTCCACGCTGAAACTGCAGGTATCTTCTGTCGATTCCCAATCTTTCACCCTGTCTTCCGGAATAAGATTTCTGAAATTATTAAAATCTGAAAGGAAGGTGAAGATTTTTTCTGCTGATGCATTGATTTTGCCAATGCGGCTTTCAATTTTCGGCATGCGGGTTAATTAAATTTTTTCCCCAATTATCGGGATCTTCTCTCCATTCTTTGAGTGTTTCAAGGAATTGGGGTTGAATATAACCTGAACTGATCCCATGTTCGATCAGGGTATGATAGTCTGAGATAGTATAAAGCGTTACCCCGGCTTTCCGGAAATTATCCTCTGCAGTTTTAAAACCATAAGTAAATATGGCGACCATACCCATGACATTCAATCCTGCATCGCGGAGAGCCTCTGCAGCTCTCAGACTGCTTCCGCCTGTTGAGACAAGGTCTTCCACAACAACAACGGATTTAGCTCCTGTTACGTCACCTTCAATGATATTGCCTGTCCCATGATCTTTTGCTGAAGACCTTACATAAACAAAAGGCAGGTGTAACCGGTCAGCAACCAGGGCACCCTGTGCAATAGCTCCTGTGGCTACACCGGCTATCAGATCAGGCAGGCCCAGATGCTCCCGGATCAGCGCGGTGAGCTGATCACGGATAAAGTCCCTGATCCCGGGATGGGAAAGAGTTTTACGATTGTCACAATAAATCGGTGATTTCCACCCTGAAGACCATGTAAAAGGTTTTGCAGGTTCGATGATAATTGCTTTAATTTGTAACAGATAACCTGCCAGTTTTTTTGAAATTTGCATAATGACAAATGTATAAAGTTTTTTTTAACAGCAGTACAATCTTTCTCGGCGATAAACTTCCCGAAATCTCTGAGTTCAGGTATGATTATATAACTTCTTTCATGAATCTTGAGGATCTTAAACCACAGGTAATCCGTTACCTGAATTCAGAAAAACCGGGGAATTTGTTTATTTATCATCCAGATATTGAATACTGTTTGAATATATTCCGTTCCTGTTTTAAAGTGATTCCTGCTTCAGGCGGTCTGGTTAAAAATAACAGGAAGGAAAACCTGGTTATGTACAGAAGAGGCAAATGGGATCTTCCCAAAGGAAAGGCTGATTCGGGTGAATCACCTGAAGAGACAGCGCTGAGGGAGGTGGAAGAGGAGTGTATGATTAAAGAACTTGAAATTAAAAGATATTTAACTACTACATATCATATTTATTTCCTGCAGGATGCACCTGTTCTGAAAGAAACCAGGTGGTTTGAAATGAGATATAATGGAGAAAAAGAACCGGAATCACCTGGTATGGAAGGAATTGAAAAGATCATCTGGCTTCCCTTCAATCAACTTGATAAAATTTCCGGTAATACCTTCCCGACCGTTCTTGATGTGATCCAAGCCGGGGAGGGGGAGGAGCTGTGAGTCGTGAGTAAACCGAAAAATCAAAACCCATTACCAACACTTACCAGGAACCACAGTGAAATTTGCTTCTTCGTCGCATTTCACGTGGTAAACCAGGAACCATTCCCCTCTATTTCCCAAACTCATGCCCACACCAACCAGGAACCGAAAACCGACAACCGGGAACCAGCAACTATATTTCCCCCCTGGCACGTAAAACTTTGAATAAATATGATTCAAAACCTTCAGAAGGGGAAGGTGCGGGTGAAGCAATCAACTCTCCACCGGGGCCTATCAGGTAATAAGCGGGATATGACCGGATATCGTAGTTATCAAGAACCTCCGGTTGATTTGAATAATGAATGAAGGTCCAATCGTATTTACTGGATTGGAGAAGGTCTCTCATTGCTTTAAAACTATCGTCTACAAGGATCGTAACAATAGCAAGATGATCCTCGTGCCTGCTTTTAAGATCATGCAATAATTCGAATTCCATGATACAGTAGTAGCTAGAGGAATTACAGAAACTGAGATAGACATACCGGCCGGAAAAATTATCCAGGCTGATCAGGTTGCTGTCCCTGTCATAAAGTTCAAATGAAGGAGCTTTTGATCCGACCAGCAACTTTGTGATCTCAGCCTTTATATCGTCGATGATAAATTTGTGAAAATCAATTTTACTCTGGGATTTTAATGAATCCAGGAGAATCAGTATTTTGGGTTTTGAATAATTCTGACTGTAATAACCATCATACAGGTTTTTTATGATCATCAGCTCCATTAATGTATCGTTGGTAAAAGTTTTATCCTTTCGGAATAATCCAAGGATTTTGTTCAGGTTGGCTTCCCTGTTTATGAAGGATGAAAGTCCGCTCTGGGGAGGCGCTGATGAGTATTGGTCGAAGTAACCGGCAAATACTTCGTTGAACAATTCCATATATGCAGGATTAAGATGGAGGATACACTGATCCTTAAAATAGTCGTTAATGATCTTTGAAGATGGTTGTTTAGCACCAAAATGTTTTAGTAATCCGATTCTGTAATTGACATATTTCGAGAAATAAGGATTATTAATCCCCACAAAAGGGGCATTAATGTTGGTAATCGCCTCGTCGATCTCCTGCCGGTCTATGGCATTCAGATATGCATTGATAACATATTTATAGTAGTAGGGATGGAAAGAATCATTAAATGTTCTGATGAGGAAGTTCAGTTCCTCGTTTGAGGGAGGAATTTTATTCCCGTTTGTAGAACCGGAAGGTTTTACAGCAAGATGGATCGTTATCTCTTCAAAATAAGGATTCGATGCTTCAGCCTCAGTTTTATCTCTTTTTACCGGTAGCCGGATCTGATATATAAAACCGGGTTCAGCATAGAACAGGCATTTATAGATCCCAAGCTTCATGAATATAAGCCTGGTCTCCTCAAGGTCAGCCTTAACCTCAAAATCTCCGGAGTCATTTACCATACAGGAGGCCACGACGGATTCTTTAAAAGAAATCAAATTTGAGTAAGTATAAAAAGTGAGTTCTTCACCGGCATAAGAAGGAGCCCTTCCCTGAATGATAGTTTCAGCGGCAGTTGCCTCATGAATGTTTGAAAGGATCAAACATATCAGGAGCAGGACATATTTAATAATTTTCCCGGGTATCATCCTACAGGTACTTTTTGAGATCGATTTTTTTAGGAATGAATTTTGAGACATCACCGCCAAATCTGATGATGTCCCTGACAATTGTTGAATTTACCGGTGTATGCTCAGGCAGTGTGAGCAGAAAGACGGATTCTATTTCCGGAAACATAGCTTTGTTAAGCTGTGCAATTGCCCGTTCAAATTCAAAATCTGCGGATGTCCGCAGCCCTCTGAGCAAATACCTTGCCCCTGCTTTCTTGCAAAAGTCTATTGTCAGGCCGGTATAATGATCAATTTTGATTTTGGGTTCGTCACCCAGAACATCCCCGATCATAGCAAGTCTTTTTTCGAGAGGAAAGAATTCTTTTTTGTGGATGTTTGTCCCAACAGCAATAATAATTTTATCAAACAGTGGCATTGACCTTCTTACTACGGATTCATGTCCGACAGTAAAAGGATCGAAAGTGCCGGCAAAAACAGCAATTTTTTCCATAAGTTGTGATTCAGGATTATAAAATTAAGAAATTTCTTTCTTCTCGGTGGAGCTAACAAAGAGAATATTACCGAGATTTTCGTATCCTATAAACATGTTGATCCCTTCAGCTCTGATTAGCTCATTCCTGAAACCAACGATGGTCAGGTCTGCATCAATGGAATTCCTGGAGATGATCTCCCTGGCGCTTGATTCAGCATCAACGGGAATAAGCTGGACATTTCCAGGTGAGATTGGGAGCCGTCCGGATTTAATAACTGAGATAAGATCTTCCTTTTTTCTTTCCAATTCATCCGCAGCAAACATGGCGAAAATTTTGATCTGTCCGTTTTTCCATTCCGGATGACCAAGGATGATATAACCGAGGAGGATCATCAGGTTGGCATTGTCATAATCAATGACGGAGATCCAGATATGAATTTCACGTTTATATCCGAATCCTTTATAAGAGGTATTTAGCACACAGATGTCAAATTCGGTTGTTTCCAGAAGGCGGTAATTTTTTAGTGATTCTGAAAGCTTCTCCGGTTCCGACCTGGAAAATTCAAACAGGATCATGTTGTTTCCTTTCCCTGATATCCCGCTAAGTTGGATAACCTGGGCAATGGCCGAGGTATATGACGGGCTGATGATGGTATCGAGATACACGCGGTTTTTACTTCCTGTTGCGAGGTTTATCAGTTTCTCGAGGACCTCTTTAGATTGCTGATTCGTCTGCTGTGAAAGATAACCCTCAATATAATGGATATAAGTCCCGAATCCATATTTGTATGAAATCCAACGGAGCAGATCAAATGCAGAGCGCCTGACAAATGTATCTTTTGAGATACAGATAGCAAAGGGTCTCCAGTATTTGTTGGGATCTTCCTTGTCGGCCCGCTGGGCAAAGATCTGCAGCTGCCTTGATAACTGAAAGACAACCCCTCTGAACAATTTTCCCAATCCTTTTTTTTCACGGCTGTATGATGTTACCATGTAATATATGACTGCCATGATAATCAGCGATATGGTTGCATATAATGGATTCATCCTGAACATGATCCAGACTGAAAAGACAGCGCCGATGAGTGAAAAATACCAGTAAGACCTGAAGGTAGGGCGGTAGGAGGGGTCGGCAGCAAAATGTTCAAGCAGTGAAATGGCACAGATGGCCCCATAGGTTACCATGAAAAACATGGAGATTGCTTTGGCTACAAAATCCAGTTCACCAATACAGACAAAGATAAAAGCAATAAGCACTGAAATAAGGGTGGCATGGAATGGCTCATTCGAGACTGGCCTTCCCCTGGCAAACCAACGGTTAAGTTTTTGTGTCGGGAAGATATTATCCATCCCTATAGCCTGAAGCGTCCTTGGAGCCACCATCACAGATCCCAGGGCTGAAGAGAGCGAGGCGGCTGCCAGGCCGATAGGAATGATAGGCCCCCATATAGCAATTTTTTGCATGATCAGCTGATCAGTTGCCAGCTCATAAGGTGATGCGGAGATGGTAAGTTTATAAGCTATAACGATATAGATGATCATTCCTGCGATGGTGGCATATAGTGTTCCGTTAGGGATCGATTTTGAAGGATTTTTAAGATCGCCAGAGAGTCCGAGACCGGCAGCAATACCTGTGAATGCAGGAAAAATAATCGTAAACACATAAAAAAATGAATCCGGATTGGGTATCGTGTCCCGGATAACCAGTTCAGAACTTCCGGCGGAAGATTTGCCAAGAAGAAAAAATATTATTGAAGTGAAGAGGATTGCAGCTACCACATAAAGGAATTTCATCCCCAGCCTGGCGCCCCGGGTCAGGATGATCAGGGAAAGAATAATCATGGAGGGGATGCTGATGAACCTGTTATCCGGTATAACCAGGTTATATTTATCATGAAGGAACCGCACCACCGGTTCAAAAGCTTCTCCAAAGGCAATGACATAAAAAGCGATGCTGATAGCTTGCGATAAGAAAAGGGTTATACCAATTGCGGCACCAATATTCAGGCCGAAGGATCGTGAAATGATAAAATAGGCACCACCACCGAGTACTTTCTGGTTTGTTGCGATCTCAGCAACAGCCAGGGCCGTTGGAATGGTAACCAGATGGCCTAAAACAATAATGCCAATGGCACCTATAAATCCTACATGACCGACAGCATAACCAAACCTGAGGAATAAAATGGCACCCAGAATAGTGCAAATGGCCGTGAGGAAAACCGGAATGGTGCCGAAATCGGCTTTTTTATTAACTAAGCTTTTTGCCAAAGAGTAAATTTTTATATGGCTTTAAAAATAAGGAAAATCTTTGAGAAAATAAGCAGGGAGCAGGGAGCAGGGAGCGGGGAGCAGGGAGAATAATAAATAAAAAATTATTGAAGATTATAACCGATATTTTTTAATTTCTGATATAAATGAGTAGAAAATATGTCTAACTTAAATCAATTATGATGAGCAGGCATTTTAGATTTGAAGATTTAAAAATTTGGCAGAAAGCCGTCTCGATAACAAACAAATTGTTTGCTATTTCTCTTGATCTTGATAAAAAAGGATTTCACCGGTACGCAGAACAAGTAAGAGCATCAGGATTAAGTATGACTAATAACATTGCTGAAGGATCAGGATCCATAAAAAGCCGTAATTTCAGCAGATATCTTGATTATTCAAGAAGTTCGGTATTCGAAAGTGCAAATGTCGTAGTAATCCTTTATTTGCAAAATTTGATTTCTATAGATACAAAGGAAGATTTGTATCTGGATTTAGAAGAATTGTCAAAAATGATTACAGGTTTTCAGCGTACTTTATAAAAAAGAAGATAACAGGGAGTTCATCAACTCTCTGCTCCCAGCTCCCAGCTCCCAGCTCCCAGCTCCCAGCTCCCAGCTCCCAGCTCCCAGCTATTCTCTTATAACCTGCACTCCCCCGAAGACAACATCAACTTTTATATCGAGGAAGGCAGAATCAGGATTGAAGGATTCGGTGGTATAGGTTGAGCTGCCGAATACGGCGGTATTCCCGTCAGGCAACTCTGCACCGGCGAAAACAGCATCTGCATTGATCCTGACCGGCATGTCACGGCGGATCCTGATTTGTGATCCGGCAAATACAGTTCCGATCTTTACATATTTTGTTCCTTCGCTCAGATCGATATCCCTGAAATCGAATACACCTTTTGAAAAAACAACATTATATTCGGAATGTTCGAAGGGAGGTGAAAAGTACCGTTCGTTGAAGATCACCTCATTAGGGCCTGTTTTGAAATGGAAGAATCCAAAACTCCCGAATAATATCTTTAATCCCAGAAAGATAAAGACAAAAGCTATCAGGATCTTGAAGATCGGGAAGTCGACATTAAAGACGACTTTTATGACCAGGGCTAATCCGATGAGGATTAATATTGAGCCCCAAAAAATTGCAACACCCATTTTCATAATTTTTAGATTAACAGATTAAAATGATGATTCGAAATTATATGAACGGTGAACAGTACACAAAAGAATTTCGGTGAATGGAAGCAATATATCGGTAAACTACTTATTTATCTGGCAGGTTGTTTCTAATGTAATAAAACGAACTGAACACTTATCGGGTGATTGCCAGATTACTTCTAAAATAATAAAACGAACAGAACACTTATCGGGTGATTGCCAGATTACTTCTAAAATAATAAAACGAACTGAACACCCACCGGGTGACTGCCAGGGTGCTTCTTAATGGATATTACCTGCTGGCCACTCACCAGGTGACTGTCAAAGTGCTTCTAAACTAATAAAACGAACTGAACACTTATCGGGTGATTGCCAGATTTTAACTATTTCGTTAGCAGGTTATAAAGATAAAAATCAATAATTACGGACACTCACCGGGTGACTGTCAAAGTGCTTCTAAACTAATAAAACGAACTGAACACTCACCGGGTGACTGACAGATTTTAACTATTTCGTTAGCAGGTTATAAAGATAAAAATCAATAATTGCGGACACTCACCGGGTGACTGACAGATTTTAACTATTTCGTTAGAAGGTTATAAAGATAAAAATCAATAATTGCGGATGTAATCTGTTAACTCAAGTCACCCGGTGAGTAGATCAAATTTAACCGAGAACCATTTCTCCCCGATGCAACCCTCTACTTTAAAATGTTGACATATTAATTAAAAAGAATATTCATTCTGATCGATTTTGTTTGTAACTTACAGAACTCTATTACCGTACAATGTCTAAATTTCAAAAAAAGTGAATATGAAAAAGTATACCCTTATTTTAGTATCCTTTTTTATGCTATCACAGGCATACAGCCAGGTATGCGTAACAACTTATCATACCGATGGAACAGGTGTAACAACAAGCGGTGCAAACATTACGGTTCTGGAACTTGCTCCCAATGGAGATGTATGGTTCAACCTGTTATATGGCAGCGGTCTGGGTTTCGGACTGGGTAAAAAATCCGGGGAGGAATGGACAGGTTTTTATGCGGGAACAGATATTACACAACTCCATCCGGTAGTCAATGCCATTGCAATTGACCAGCATGACATTGTCTGGGTGGGTACTGATAACGGACTTGGACAGTTTGATGGGGACACAATAAAAGGTTGGAGAATATTCAAGACACCTACCCTTACGACCAACAAGGTCACAGCCCTGAAGGTCGACAGGAATAACATTAAATGGGTTGGATTAAGCAATGGAGATATTATGACGCTGGAAAATAATACATGGACAACTTACAACCAATATCATAATAAGGGATCGATCAATGATATTGATACGGCAAAAGACGGATCAATCTGGATCGCAAAAAGTGATTTACCGGGAGTGGCCAAATACAAAGATGGTACCTGGACAGCTTTTAACCAGTTCAAGGATGCGCGGTTCATCACTTCAGACCAGTTTGGACGGACGCTGGTTACTTCAGGTGACAGTATGATGATCATCCTTAATGATCAGATTGTAAATACTGTGAAGGCAGACACAAGCCTGGATGCAACATTATTTGATGTGGAAGTCG
>CAZRHW010000048.1:0-8889 GCA_964599785.1 uncultured Bacteroides sp.
TGTTAAACTGTTAAATTGTTAAATTGTTAAACTGTTAAACTGTTAAACTGTTAAATGGTTAAATGGTTAAATGGTTAAATGGTTAAACTGTTAAATGGTTAAACTGTTAAATGGTTAAATGGTTAAACTGTCAAATGGTTAAACTGTTCAATGGTTAAATTGTTCCGATAATTTGTGGTTTGGGAGGTCATCCTCAACAATTAAAACAGTAAATAAATTCCAGTCAACTTCTTGTTTTTTGATTTTCCCTGAGAACACTTTTTCTGTTTTATGCATAATCGGTTAACTACCCGATTATCATTCCGATGATTGTAGCGGACAGGAGTGAGGCAAGTGTTCCGGCCAGCAGTGCTTTTAGCCCGAAACGGGTCAGAAGGATTCTCTGTCCCGGTGCCAGGGCTCCAATACCTCCGATTTGTATCCCGATTGAGGCAAAATTTGCAAAACCGCATAAAATATAGGTAGCCATTATTATTGACTTGGTTTCCGCAAAGGTTCCGGCAGATTTCAGATCTGCAAGGCTCAGGTAACTGATGAATTCTGTCAGGATGATCTTTTCGCCTAATAATCTCCCGACGAGGGTCATATCTTCAGCACAAACGCCTGTCAGCCATATAACAGGTGCAAATGCATATCCAAGAATAAATTGCAGGGATAATTCATGATATTGTCCGTGAGTTACCCTTTCTATCACAGCATTAAGCGTTGTCCAGTCACCAATTTTCAAAAAAATATAATTAACCATAGCGATAAAAGCCAGGAAAACCAGCAACATTGCTGCCACATTAACGGCCAGTCTTAATCCCTGGTAAGTGCCGGTTGCGATAGCATCGAGGACATTCTTTCCGATCTGATCTTTTGAAATCTTCATTCCTTTATCAATTTTCCCGGTTTGCGGTACCAGGATTTTGGAGATTACCACAACACCCGGTGCAGCCATAACCGATGCAGTGAGCAGATGTTTGGCAAAGACCACCCGTTGAACGGGATCATTTCCTCCCAGCACATTGATATAAACGGCCAGCACTCCCCCGGCAAGGGTTGCCATGCCTCCCGACATGACAAGCAGCATCTCTGAAGGATTCATTTTCTCCAGGTAAGCTTTAATCATCAGAGGGGACTCGGTTTGTCCGAGGAAAATATTACCGGCAACCGAAAGGCTTTCTGCACCGGACAATCTGAGGGCTTTACCAAGTGCCCATGCCAGGCTGTAAACAATGGCCTGGATAATGCCAAAATAGAATAAAACACTTGTTAATGCAGAAAAGAAAATGATTGTTGGAAGAATTGTCACAACAAAATTTAATAAAGGAGGTTCAATTTTACCTGTTTCGGTTGATTTAAACAGAAATTTTGTTCCTTCAAATGTAAATCCGATGATTTTGACATATAATTTCCCTATAAATTCGAAAAATATCTGGACTGCCGGGACCCAGAGGATACAGACAGCAATAAGAAGTTGAATGGCGAGTCCGGTACCGACTAATTTCCACGACACGGCTTTTCTGTCTGAGCTGAAAAGAAATGCGATCAGGACCAGCACTATCATCCCTGCCAGACCCCGCAAAATCCTGATAAGGTTAAAACTGAATTTACTGGTCCTGGGAATGACCTGGTTTTTATCATCGAGTAGCTTTGACTTCATCATTGACCCTGTATCTGCACTCTCCGCAGCGTCGCTGAGCAGGAAATGATCGCTTATATTAGAAAGTGAGTCCCCGGTAAATGATACGGTATCGGATATGGGAGAGGATGCAAAAAGATTATTGCAGGAGAAGAGAAAGATCAGAAGAAGACAGGAAATGTTTTTTTTCATTTAACATTCAGCATTAGCTGGTCTGTCGCCTGTTGATTTCATCACGTATCATGGATGCACGCTCATAGTCTTCGTTATTTATTGCAGATTGAAGCATCTCCTTCAGTTCATCATCCGCATAGTTCTTATATTCCTCGCTGGATTTTTCCGGACGGGGAGAAGTTTCCGGTTTGGTTTGCCCCGTTTCTTTTTCAGAACCTTTTACTACATTTTCTTTTCCGAATTCAAGGACAATCCCTGCCCTTTCCATTATTTCTTCAGTTGTGAAGATGGGGCATTTAAAACGCAGTGCCAGCGCAATGGCATCGGAAGTCCTTGCATCGACAGCCAGCCGGTTCTTACCGTCATCACACAGGAGCTTTGAGAAAAAGACACCTTCTTCAAGCTTATAGATGTTTACTTCGAGCAGGTCAATTTTAAATGAAACGGCAAAATTTAAAAACAGGTCATGCGTGAGGGGACGCGGGGGTTTCAACCCTTCAAGCTGGATGGCAATAGACTGTGCCTCGAATGCCCCGACAATTATAGGAATTCTTCTGTCACCGTTTTCCTCGGTCAGTACCAGTGCGTATGCCCCGGATTGTGTCTGACTGTAGGATATTCCCAGCACATTCAGTTTAATCTTGCTCATTTCAAGCTGTTAGATAAATCACTCTGACCTTATCGTTCACACAAATATAGTGAAATGATTTTTTCTGCCTGCATAAATATAAATTGTTAAACGGTTAAATGGTTAAATTGTTGAACTGTTATTCAGTTGATAATTTAGTTGTGGTTCAGATGCTATTCAAACAGCTAAACATGTTATTAAAATCAAGTCATCCCGAAGAAACGCAGCGACTGAGGGATCTCGTCGGTTCCAGGCATATTGTCTTTTAGTTATCCTATCTCATTATCATCTGCTTTCCCCTGAAACAGATCGACTTATTCATAACGGTCCAAATCATGGTTGGTCCTCAATGACCAGGAGATCCCTCCTGGCTGCGCTTCGTCGGGATGACTCATTTCACTTATGATTTCCTTCGACGATAAACTTGATATGAGTATACAGGATAAATCACTTGAAATATACGACAACGATTTCAATCTTATGTTCAAATTGGATAATTTTATAAAGGAGATCACGGTTAATACTAACGGCTGGAAAGACGGATATTATTATATACGGTTCAACTATAACGGCAAACTTTATTCTGAAAAGGTACAGATATCTCATTAAAACAATTATTGAGAAAGCTATGCTGATTATTCAGGAGTGTATCACAACTTTTTAAAATGGTTGTGACACACTCCTTGTAAACCAACAATAAACTAAATGAAAGACATTATAAGTATAAATACTATAATTAAAAAACCATTCAGGTCATACCTGCCGTTTTTGACAATTGCTTTTTTAATTTTTACATGCAGATGCAAAGATGAGGAAACTTATTATCTACCTGAAGTAACCACGGATGAAGTCAGCTATATTACCCCGGCAGCGGCTGTTTGCGGCGGGGATGTCACCTCGGAGGGAAGCTTTCCTGTAACAGCAAAAGGGGTATGCTGGAGTACTGGTTATTTACCAACCGTCTCGGTTTCCGGCAGCAAGACCCTCGACGGCACAGGAACAGGCCCTTTTATAAGCACCATTATTGGACTGACAGCCAACACGACCTATTACGTGAGGGCTTACGCTACAAACAGTGCAGGAACAGCCTATGGTGATGAACGATCATTTACCACGCCTGATGATCATTCCGGAGAAACAGGGACGGTGACAGATATAGAAGGGAATGTATATCAAACGATCGGCATAGGTTCACAGATATGGATGCAGGAGAACCTGAAAACCACCAGGTTCATTGACAGCTCGGCCATACCATTGGTAGAAGACAGTATTGAATGGACACTTCAGTTTATCAATCCGGCATATTGCTGGTATGACAATGATGAGGAGAAATATAAAAATACTTACGGAGCCCTGTATAACTATCGTGCGGTAATGACAGGGAAACTGTGTCCGGCCGACTGGCATGTGCCGGACGATGATGAATGGACAATCCTTGAAACATTCCTTGGCGGCCGCGATGTTGCAGGAGGTATGCTGAAAGAGACCGGAACGGAGCACTGGCTTAGTCCAAACACCGGCGCTACCAACGAAAGCGGTTTTACCGCCCTGCCGGGAGGGATTCGTCTTATTTATCACACTGCTAAATATGGAGGAATAGGAGCAAGTGCTTCTTTCTGGACTTCAACATTAAGCTCCAATAATTGTGCCTATTACCGGAGTATTTACTACGATTTTACCGATATGTACAGGGGAGCTAATGACATAATAAACGGACGTTCTGTCCGCTGTATAAAGGATTGAATATCCAGGTTTTTATTCTGTGTCCTCATGGTTACGATATATACATATCTATATTATGGGGATGTGATACACCCCCACAACAACCGTTGATTGAATTTTAATGGCCTGGTTATTCATCAGTAACGATGAAAGGAAATATTATTGAAGCAACCATAAGTAAGAATTCTACATCTACCTTTTGAAATATTAATTAAAAAATAAATCACATCTCAGTTTATTACGGAAATAAACACATAACTTTAAAATAATATGATTGCTTCTCTATGAGAATTATCCGGATGACAACGGCAATTATTGTTTCTTTTTTCACCGCAGCATTATATGCCCAGGAGATTGGTGCAGTGAAACAGAGAGAAATAATTAACGAACAGGCAGGGGAACTTCGGGATTTGTGTGATTCCGTGTACGGGAAAGACATCCGGCTGGTGAAAGGAAGTATATATTTCCCGCCGAATATGAGAGCCAGCGGGCACCCTTATTTCGAAACAACAGACTGGATGAACGGTTCTGTTACTTCCGACGGAGTAATTTTCACCGGTATTAAACTGAATTATGACATCTGCCAGGACTATCTCGTTTTTCTTGATGAATCCGCAGATGGGTCGATGATCAGGCTTTTATTAGGTAAAGATCACACAACAGCGTTCACACTTGAAGAACACAATTTCATTTTAATGGATCCGTCAACCGGCATAAACATTCCTGAAAAACAATATTTTGAAGTCCTTTTTTCCGGGAAGGTCGGCCTGGTACAGAGATGGGTAAAACAATACCAGGAAATGCCCACGGAGGATGATCCCCACGGAAGATTCACAGATGCCGTGATTACAAGATATATACTGAAAGACGGTAAGCTTCACAGGTTCAACAACCGTTTTTCTTTATTCAGGATTCTGGCTGACAGGAAGAATGAGATCAGGAAATATCTTAAAACCAACGGAATATCAAATGTCAGAAAAGCAGCGGATCAAAAGATGTCAGGGCTGATCGGATATTACAACAGCATCATACCTTAGTTGACGGATTATGCGGGTTTTTATATTGACACTTGCTGCATTGATCATTTTAACTTTCAGGGGCCATTCCCAGAAGGATGAGATCGTTGTTTCCGGCACCTTCACCGATATACCTGCTATTGACTTTCTCAAAGAGATCAGGGAAAAACATGATATAAGGATTTACTGCAAACCTGCATGGATTGATACCATAACTTTGTCTCATACGGGAGGGAGCGTGTTATTGCAGGATTTTCTGAAGGAAAGCCTGTCTGCATACGGTTTATCCGTATTAACGGATGAGCACCGGAATATATTTATTACCCGGAATTACACGATCCGGACTGAAATCACAAGAGTATATCCGGATGAAGAGACTGTAAAAGACAGCACCATGGTTTCCGATTTTCTGAAAAAAGAAGACCGGGGCTTCCTGCAGGGCGGCGATGAAATCCCTCTTCTTGTGATAGAAGATCCGGCAAAAAATCCGTCCGGTGAAGATGTCGAAATTTCAGGATATATCAGGGAAGCTAAAACCGGTGAGCCGATCATCGCTGCAACCGTTTATGCAGACGAACTGAAGACAGGTACTGTCACGGATCTTTACGGGCATTATATCCTCAGGATACCGGCAGGACGGTATAATCTTTCATTCAGATATGTCGGGATGGAGGAGATAAACCGGCCGGTGCTGATCCGGTCGGATGGCACCTTGGATATAAACATGGAGGAAAAGCTTTTCAGGCTTCGTGAGATTGTCATCGAGGGGAAACGCAGTGACAACGTATCCGGTAGTCAGATGGGCTTAAATACCCTTCAGGTCAAATCTGCAAGGGAAATTCCGGCCGTTCTGGGCGAAGTGGATATTATTAAAGTGGCTACCATGCTGCCCGGAGTAAAATCCGTGGGTGAAGGGACATCGGGATTTAACGTCCGCGGCGGATCACCCGATCAGAACCTTATCCTGATCGATGGCGCACCCGTTTTCAATACTTCACATTTATTCGGTTTTTTCTCGGTTTTTAATCCTGATGTGATCAGGGATTTTGAGCTGTACAAGGCCGGCATTCCGGCAGAATACGGCGGGAGGCTTTCGTCGGTCCTGGACATATCTGCCAGAAACGGGAACAAACTTGCTTTCGGGGGATGTGGCGGAATAAGCCCGGTTACTGCGAAACTTATGATCGAGGGGCCGTTAATACGCGGTAAAAGTTCATTCCTCATCGGCGGAAGAAGCACTTATTCCGACTGGATCCTGCGGGAAATACCGGAAAGGGACATACAAAACAGCCATGCCTATTTCCATGATTGGAACGCAAGATTCAATTACGAGATAAATGCAAATAATACACTCGATATATCGGGATATTACAGTAATGATTTTTTTACCCTTGCCTCGAAAACATCCTATAATTACATGAACTGGAATATGGCCGTTCAATGGAAGTATAAACTGAACGATAACCTTTATTCCGTAAATTCAGGTATCCTGAGCCATTATGAATACCAGATCTCCAGTTTTAAACCGGATGTAAACGGCTACCGGATGAATTTTAACATCATGTACAGGGAACTTAAAACTAATTTTACATGGCTGCCCAATCCGGATCATAAAGTGAATTTTGGCCTCAGTTCAATATTTTACACGATCAATCCGGGTGAATATTTACCCAAAGGGAATTCCTCCCTGGTATCGGTAATAATCATGGAAGAAGAAAAAGGTGTTGAAACCGCACTTTTTTTCAGTGACAGGTATAGTATTACTCCGGACCTGTCATTATACGGCGGGATCAGGTTATCATCTTTTTTATTACTCGGCCCCAGATCAGTCTATGATTACGATGAAGATCTTCCGCGGACAATATACAATATCAGGGATACCATTCATTTTTCACCCGGGCATATTGTTAAAGGATACGCGGGGCCTGAGCTCAGGTTATCGGCCAGGTATATCCTGGATCAGGCGAGTTCGGTAAAAGTAAGCTATAACAGGACAAAACAGTATTTGCATATGCTGTCGAATACGATCGTGATTTCCCCTACCGATACATGGAAAATGAGTGACCGGCATATTCCCCCGGAGGTTGCTGACCAGGTTGCTGCCGGATATTACAGGAATTTCAGGGAAAATACCATTGAGGGCTCTGTGGAGATTTATTATAAATGGCTGAAGAATATCATTGAATATAAGGCCGGCGCCGAACTGTTGCTGAACGGGCATATTGAAACCGACCTGGTCAACGGGAAAGGAAAGGCTTATGGAATCGAATTTATGCTCAGGAAAGACCATGGCAGGTTTAACGGATGGTTGAGCTATACTTATTCAAGGACGCTGGTTAAGGTAGACAGCCGGTTCCCGGATGAAAGGATTAATCATGGCAAATATTATCCTGCCATTCATGATAAACCCCATGATCTGTCATTCATGATGAACTATAAATTTTCACGGCGGTTCAGCATATCAAATAACCTGACATATAATACGGGACGCCCCGTGACATACCCGGCCGCCAAATTCTATTTCAGGGAAGTGGTACGGCTTCATTATTCTATGAAAAATGAGTTCAGGATACCTGACTATTTCCGCTGGGATGCTTCCTTTAATATAGAAGGGAACCTGAAAGCAAAAAAACTTCTGCACAGCTCATGGTCATTTTCGGTATATAATATCACAGGAAGAAAAAACGCTTATTCGGTATATTTTGTAAATAATGAAGGGCACATAAACGGATACCTGTTGTCCATATACGCCCGGCCTATATATACGCTTACTTATAATTTCAGATTTTAATACGGATGTGATGTAAGATGCGGCTGCAGAATAATGCTGAGGCTATGTGGGGAAAGTGGTTGAGGTATGGATACAGGCGTAATGACAGGTAGTTTTAGTTTGCCGGCACATCTTTAAATAATGCAGGCTATGGAAGTATGAGCATGATTTTAAAAAAAAATGAACCGGTTCTGTCAATGAAGAGATTATTTACATATTTGACAATTATTATAATAGCGTTAATTAGCCCGGTATGCACAGAGTTTTATGATCCCGGAATTACCAGGTATGAGGATGTGCTGATCATTGACGGACTTCTGACAAACGATCCGGAATCATCGGTGGTAAGATTGTCAAGAAGCTTTCATTACAATGCATTCAGAGAAGAACCCGAAAGCGGGGCTACGGTTTTGATTGAAGATGACCTGGAGAACGTCGTATCATTGTATGAAGCGTATTCCGGCGTCTATCGTTACGATGATCCCGGGTTCAGCGGAATTGCCGGAAGGAGTTACAGGCTGTATGTGATCACAAAAGATGAGCAGACCTATGAGTCTGACTTTGTGGAATTTAAAAATGTGCCCGAGATTGAAGCGGTGGATACGGAATTCGTTTTAAATACGGAAGGACAGGATATGGAGTACGGATTCCAAGTTTATGTCGATACGTATGACCCGAACAACAAAACTCACTATTACAGGTATGAATATGAGGAAACGTGGGAAATTGCAGTACCTTATCCTTCAGTGTATGAAGTTGTGAATAATGAAATGGTGCTCCGGAGCGAGAACGTTCATCATTGTTGGAAAACAGTTAAATCAACTGATATCCTGATCGTTAATAATGAAAAGATGGAATCAGACATCATCCGGAAATTTCCCGTACACTTTGTGCCGGTAAAGGGCAGTCAACTGAGTATCAGGTACAGCATTCTTGTAAAACAATACGCTTTGAG